>JAIQFR010000046.1 GCA_020073205.1 Terriglobia bacterium | reverse complement strand
GTCGTGGTCGAGGCGATGAAGATGGAGAACGAGATCGGCGCCCCGCGCGCGGGGCGCGTGGCCGCCGTCCACGTGGAGGCCGGACGCGCCGTGGAGGCAGGAACCACCCTGGTGGTGTTGGAGTGAGAAACGGGGTCGGAGCCTGGTCCTTGCTCGCGCGAGCAAGATTCAAGCTCCGACCCCGTTCGAAGATTCTCGGGTCGAAGCGCTACTTGTTGAGACCGTCCACGAGCTGTTTGCCGGCCTTGAAGCGCACGCCCTTCTTGGCCTTGATCTTGATCGACTCGCCGGTCTGCGGATTCCGCCCGATGCGAGCCTTGCGCTTGCTCACCGCGAACGTGCCGAAGCCGACGAGAGTGACTCGCTGTCCCCTCTTGAGGGAGTGCGTGATCCCCTCGATGAGGCTGTTCATCGCCGTCGCCGCCGCGCTCCGCGTGACGCCCGCGTCCTCGGCGATCTTCCCGATCAGCGCCGCCTTGTTCATTCCTTGTCACCTCCTTCCGTCGTAAGGTCGCCGCGGATCCGCCGCGGCGTCGGGGGGATTACATCCTTCCCCGCGGCCGGTGTCAAGGGAAACGCGCACCAAAACCCGCGTCCGGAGCGGGTTTCCGATGGACCGGATCGAAGCGATCAGGCGATGGCGAGGAACCGCGCCAGCCTCTCGCGCTGGGCGTCGCTCATCCCCGAGAAGAACAGCGCGAGCTCGAAGCGACCGTTGCCGCCCGCCGACGGGAGCTCGCGGCGTCGGACGACGACCGCCTCGACCTCGAGCGGCTCGACGGCCACGGAGCCGCGCTCGGGAAGCATGAGGCGGACGGCGAGGCGGGTCATCTCCGGGAAGTCCATCGACGACGAGCAGTGCAGGCCCCCGAGCGAGAGGTCGTCGGCGGTCATTCTCGCCACGACCCCGCCGGACTCCGGTGTTCCCTGGAGTTCGACCGAGCGCTCGAACCTGGCGTGGGAGCGGCGCTCCGGACGGGGGCGCCGATCGGGATACATGCGACTCAAGGTGCTTCCTCCTGTTGGCCCCATGCTAGGGTGGAGTGGAGCGAGGAGTCAAGGCGCGGCGGGAGGTTCCGATGGAGAGAGAGGATCTGAAAAGGATGCTTCGCGGTGTCCGCGCGGGAAGGGTCGGCGTGGCGGAGGCGATGGAGCGGCTTCGCCACGGACACGTCGCCGATCTCGGCTTCGCCGCCCTGGATCTCCACCGCGCGCTCCGGCGGGGTTTCCCGGAGGTCGTCTACGGAGCCGGCAAGACCGTCGAGCAGATCGAGACGATCGTGAAGCGACTTCACTCCGACGGCCAGACGGTTCTCGTGACCCGGGTCGGTCCCGACGTCCACCAGGCCCTGGGGCGGACGTTCCCCCGGCTCGAGAGTCACGTTGCCGCCCGCGCCGTCGTGCTTCGGTCCGGCCGAAGGCGTGCGGGCCGCCCCGGGGTCGTGGTGATCAGCGCAGGGACATCGGACCTGCCCGTGGCCGAGGAGGCGGCGCTGACCGCGAGCGTCATGGGTCACGACGTCCGGCGGATCTACGATGTCGGGGTGGCCGGGCTCCACCGGCTGATGGCGCATCGCGAAGCCATGTTGAGGGCGCGCGTGATCGTGGTGGTGGCCGGAATGGAGGGAGCGCTCCCATCGGTCGTCGCGGGCCTCGTGGACTGTCCCGTGATCGGGGTGCCGACCAGTACCGGCTACGGCACCGGCGCGGGAGGCTGGGCGGCCCTCATGGCCATGCTCAACTCGTGCGCGTCCGGTGTCGCAGTGGTCAACATCGACAATGGGTTCGGAGCAGGCTGCCTGGCGGCCCTGATCAATCGAGGGCGCCCGTCAAGAGCAACAAAAAGGTAGCGTTGCTCATGTGCACCACGAGTTGCTGTCGAGCGATTGAAATTCCTTGACTGCGTCATACCTGACCCATATATAACAGTCGTTATTGGGCTCGACGCAATTTCGACCGGTGCGCCGGGTCGTCCCCAGGGGGAGGGGCGGCATGTGTTTGTCGCACCGGAGGCTGTAGCCCCAACTATTCGCTGGGTTTTGCCGGGAATGACCGAGCTGATGAGTGTTGACGGCGGGCGCAGCGTCGGTTAGACTAAACGTTTTGCGACGCGGCGGTCCCGGCCCGCGCCATGGGACGCGGTAACCAGCGACGAAAGTGGGGTGATCGGATCCATGCCGCTGATCAAGGTCCGCGAGGACGAGAGCCTCGAGAATGCCCTGAAACGCTTCAAGAGGAAATGCGAGAAGTCGGGCATTCTGACCGAGATCAAGAAGCGCCAGCATTACGAGAAGCCTAGCGTCAAGAAGAAGCGCAAGGCCCTCGCGGCGCGGAAGAAGCTGCTCAAGCGTCTGGCCCAGGAGCGTAAGAGCAACGCTTGATCCCACCCGAACCGCCGGCCGGGTATCCCCGGCCGGCGAGACGGGCGCGGCGGGTGGCCCCTTGGGCGTTCCGATGAGCAAGGACTTCGTCGATGCGGTACGGCGCGCCGGCGACATCGCGAGATTGGTTTCGGATTACGTTCCCCTGAAGCCGGCGGGCTCCAGGCTTAAGGGGTTGTGTCCATTCCACCAGGAAAAGACTCCGTCCTTCTCGGTCGATCCGGCCCTGCAACTGTTCTATTGCTTCGGCTGTCACACGGGCGGCGACATCTTCAAGTTCGTCATGCTTTACGAGAAGGTCGGATTCACGGAGGCCGTCGAACTCCTGGCCCATCGCTGGGGGGTCCCCCTTCCGGCGGCGCGTAAGCCGGAGAACGACGTCCGCTCCAGGGTGCTCGACCTCCACAGGGAAGCCGAGGGGTTCTTCAAGGCCAAACTGCGGGACGAAGCCACGGGGCATCTTTCGAGGCAATACCTGGCCCACCGCGGCATCGCGCTCGAGACCGCCTCCCGGCTCGGCTTGGGTTATGCACCCGACGCCTGGGAATCGCTCCGGACGCACCTCCTCTCCCGCCGGTTCAAGCCGCAGGAAGTGGTCGAGAGCGGCCTCGCGATCCCCAGGAAGGAGGGCCAGGGGGAATACGACCGGTTCCGGCACCGATTGATGTTCCCGATCCGGGACGTCGCGGGACGGACCCTCGCCTTCGGTGGGCGCGCCCTGGGGGACGCCGAGCCGAAATATCTGAACTCTCCGGAGACTCCTGCGTACGTGAAGGGGGACCACCTCTACGGGCTCGACGACGCGAAAGAACCGATCCGCAGGGAGGGGTACGCGATCGTGGTCGAAGGGTATCTGGATCTCGCTGCGCTCCGGCAAGGGGGGTTCGAGCACTCGGTGGCGTCGCTCGGAACCGCGTTTACCCCGAACCAGGCCCGCCTGCTCTCCCGCTACACCGGGCGCGTCGTGGTCTGCTATGACGGCGACGCCGCCGGCGCCGCCGCGACCCAGAGGTCGCTCGACCTCCTGCTGGAGCGGAAGTTCGACGTGCGAGCGGTCGAGCTACCCACCGGGATGGACCCCGACGACTACGTCCGGAAGGAAGGCGCCGCTTCGTTCGAGCGGCTCGTCAAACAGGCGCCGGGATGGCTCGAATACCTCGTTCGCCGCGAGTGCTCCTCGCGGGACCTCGGCCGGACCGAGGAGAAGGTGGCGGCGATCAACGCGCTGCTCCCCCGTATTGCCCGGCTCGAGAGCCCGGTCGAGCGGGCTTCGTGGGCCGGGCTCCTGGCGGACGCCCTGAGGATCGAAGACGATTTGGTGCTTCAAGAATTGAAGTCGGCGCTCCGCGCCGCGCGCCCCGGGATCCGGCAGCGCCAATTCGACCGCGAGCCGATTCGGGAGGCGGAGGCCAGGCTGGTGGCCGTCCTCCTTCGTCTCGGCGATGGACGGTCGGGGGCGCTCGCGCAGCTGGAGCCCGCCGACCTTGTCGGTACCCGTGTCGGGCGGATCGTGGACGCCATCCTCCTTCACCTGGAGGAGGGAAAGGAGGTGAAGCTGCCCGAGGTCCTGGAAACCCTGGACGCCGAGGAGGACCGGGAGCTGCTCACCTGGATCGCCTTTCGCGAAGGGCCCGAGATCCGTGAGGACGAGGTCGAGGGCTGCGTCAAGGCGCTCCGGCTCGAGCGGCTGGTCCGGGAGCGGCGCGAGCTTCAGCGCGCCATCGAACGGACCGCCGATCCGGCGGCGGTGGATGCCCTGCTGCTGCGCAAGCAGCAGCTCGGACGGCAGATCGACGCCCTGAGCTGAGGGAGCGATCGGCCTGCGAGGAGAGATGACCAAGAAGAAACGGGACTCCACGGTTTCCGTGGAGGAGAAGTACGACGAGGTGCGGCAGCTCGTGTTGCTCGGGCGGGACCGGGGGTACCTGGCCTACGACGAGATCAACGAGATGCTGCCCGACGAGGTCAGCTCGTCCGCCGAGGAGCTCGAGGAGGTCTTCACCCTTTTCGAGAACCACGGGATCGCGCTGGTGGACACCGACGCCCGTGAGCCCCTCCCCGGCGTCGGCGCGGCCGAGGGGCGGAAGGACATCGTCCCCAAGGACGACGAGGCGAAGGACGACGACGCCAAGCCCGAGTCATTGAGCGGACCGCTGGAAAAGACGAACGATCCCGTCCGGATGTACCTGAGGGAGATGGGGACGGTCCCGCTCCTGAACCGCGAGGGCGAGGTCTCCATCGCGCGGAGGATCGAGCGGGGCGAGCGCCGGATCCTGAAGGCCCTGTCGCGATCGAGCCACGTCCTGAACGAGATCCGGCAGCTCGGCGAGCGGATCCGGAAGAACCAGGTCTCGGCGAACCTGTTCGCCGGCGCGGAAGAGGACGACGATTCCCCCGACGCGCGGCTCGAAAGGGCCCGGCACGGCATCGGGAAGATTCTCCGCACCGTCGGGCAGATCGAAAACGCAGGGAAGCGGCTCAAGCGGACCAAGGACGGCACGAAGGCCAACCGGTCCGCACGGTGGAAGGCCGCGCGGCTCCAGGTCCGCCTGGCCCGGGAGTTCCGGAGCCTCGGCCTCGTGCCGGCCCAGGTGGATGCCCTCGCGCGGCAGGTGACCGACTCCGACGCAAAGATCAAGCGCCACGAGAGGCACATCCAGGACCTGAACGCCAAGATGAAGGCGTTCCGGGACGACGCGCTCCGCCGCGAGGTCCGCCGGAAGATCGAGCAGCTCCGTGGTGACATCCGGATGATCGAGCAGGAGATGGGCGGCACCCGGAGGGAGGTCTCCGCGGTCGCCTCGACGATCCACCGCGGGCACCACGAGGCCAAGAGGGCCAAGAGCGAGCTGGTCGAGGCCAATCTCAGGCTCGTGGTCTCGATCGCCAAGAAGTACACCAACCGCGGCCTGCAGTTCCTCGACCTGATCCAGGAGGGGAACATCGGCCTGATGAAGGCCGTGGACAAGTTCGAGTACCGGCGCGGCTACAAGTTCTCGACCTACGCCACCTGGTGGATCCGTCAGGCGATCACCCGGGCCATCGCCGACCAGGCCCGGACGATCCGCATCCCGGTGCACATGATCGAGACCATCAACAAGCTGATCCGCACCTCCCGGAGCCTCGTCCAGGAGTACGGCCGCGAGCCTCTGCCCGAGGAGATCGCGAGGAAGATGGGCATTCCCGTCGCGAAGGTGAGGAAGGTCCTCAAGATCGCGCAGGAGCCGATCTCCCTCGAGACGCCGATCGGGGAGGAGGAGGACAGCCACTTAAAGGATTTCATAGAGGACCGGACCGCCGTCTCTCCGGTCGAAGCGGTGATTCAACTGAACCTGAGGGAACAGACTCAGGCGGTGCTGAAGACGCTGACCCCTCGTGAAGAGAAGGTCCTGAAACTGCGCTTCGGCGTCGGAGACGGCAGCGAGCACACTCTGGAAGAGGTCGGGCAGTCGTTCGCGGTGACCCGCGAGCGGATCCGCCAGATCGAGTCCAAGGCGCTCCGCAAGCTGCGGCACCCCTCCCGTAGCCGGGTCCTCCGGGTCTTCCTGGAGAGGGCCGAGACCTAGAACCGGCCGTTGCGCGTCGCGCCACGGGAGCCGTCCCGCGGCGCGGCGCGCGACGACGAGAATCCGACCGGTTGACACCCACCACCCCGACCGGGTTTACTTGACCTTCGGGCCCCTGCCCAGCGAGCGGACGAGGCGACATGGGCGAAGGCGTTAGCGACGTTCACGAGAGCACCCGGGACCGGTTGAGGCGCGTGCCGCTGTTCGCCGAGCTCGAGGACGAGGACCTGGACCGCCTGGCCGGCCTCTCGCGCATCGTTCCGCTGCGGCGGAAGGAGACGCTGTTCGGCGACGGGGAGCCGTACCGCGGGATGTACGTGATCCTGAGCGGCCTCGCCGTGGTGTACAAGCTCTCCGGCGACGGGCGGATGCTGATCCTCCACGTTTGCCGCCCTGGCGACTCGATCGCCGAGGACCCGATGTTCGAGGAGCCCGAGGCCCGCTACCCGGCGCACGGCCGGGTGACCCGCGACAGCGAGGTGATGTTCCTGCCGCGGGACAAGTTTCTCCCGTTCCTCAAGCAGCACCCCGAGGTGGCGTGGGAGCTGTTGAAGGGGTTCGCGGTCCGCCTGAGGGAGCTGAGCCAGCAGCTCGAGGGGGTCACCCTGCGCGAGGTCACGTCGAGGCTGGCCCGCTACCTCCTGGACGAGCTGGACAAGGCCGGCCGGCGGCGCGATCCACGGCCGGCGCTGACCCTCCCGCTGGCGAAAGGCTCGCTCGCCTCGTACCTGGGCACGGTCCACGAGACCCTGTCCCGCTCCTTCGCACGCCTGATCCGCGAGAAGATCGTCGCCGTGGACGGCCCCAAGGTCACGTTCCTCGACCTCGGCCGCCTCGAGCGGCTGATCTAGCCCTACCTACCCTCTGAGGGAGGCGATCGCGAGGGCGATCCAGCCGGCGATGAAGACCAGCCCGCCGAGCGGGGTGACCGCCCCGAGCCACCGTGCGCCGGTCAACGCGAGCAGATAGAGGCTCCCCGAGAACACCAGGATCCCCGCGAGGAAGAGCCAACCGGCCGCCGACGCCCAGGGCCCCGGCCAGCGCTCCGCCGCCCAGCCGACCGCGAGGAGCGCGAGCGCGTGCACCAGGTGGTAGCGCACGCCGGTCTCGTAGATCGCCAGGAGGTCCGGGGCCACCCGGTCTTTCAGCCCGTGGGCGCCGAAAGCGCCAAGCACCACCCCCAAGGCCGCCGCGATAGCACCCGCCGCGAACCACCCACCTGCCATGGTTGCCTCCCTCCGTTCGCCGAGACCGTCGTCCCGATCTTGGACCCCTGGGGCGCGGAGCGCTATGCTCGGGTCAGGAGGACACCCGCATGAGAAGCCACCTACCCACCGGGCTCGCCGTCTTGTCCGCGATGGTCGTCGCAGCCGCCGCATTCGGAGGCCCCGCGGAGGACTCCGAGATGACGCGCAGGGTATCGGAGCAGCTCCGGCGGTCGGCGATCCTCGGCCATCTCGGGATCGATGCGAGGGTGCATGACGGGCGCGTGGTCCTCACCGGGCATGTTCGCACGCTCTCGCAGGCGTGGGAGGCGACCGACCTCGCCGCCAAAGTGCGTGACGTCGTCGAGGTCGAGAGCCGGATCGACCTCGAGTCCCGCGGCGGGAGCGACGCGGCCATCGGGTCGGCCGTGAAACGGAGCTTCGAGGACCACCCGGAGGTCGCCGCAGCCGGCCTCGGGGTGAGCGTCGACGCGGGGACCGTGACCCTCACCGGGAAGGTCGACGACGCGCGGGTGCGCTTCGCCGCCGCCGATGTGGCCGCGCGCACCGAAGGGGTCGTCGCGGTGAGCGACCGGATCGAGACCCCTGCGAAGGACGACGCGTTCATCCTCAAGGCGGTCACCGCGATCCTCGGGGCCGGCTCGTTCGTCCGCGTGTCGGGGAAGATCCAGCCTACCGTCAAGGACGGGGTCGTGACGCTCGAGGGCAGCGTCGCCCGTCTCTACGACCGCAAGCGGGCGGAGCGGCTGGTCCTGGGCGTCAACGGGGTGCGCGGCGTCGAGAACCACCTCGAGGTCAAGCCGATGAGGCCCGACCTCGTCATCCCGCTGGATTGAGCGGGAGGGAGTTCGCGGCTAGAGTCAGGTCTCTCGTGGATCCTCCGGGGGTTCCACCCCCGGACCCCCGGGGCCCTTCGTAGCAGCGGCGGGGGACCGCCGCCGCACCGAAGGGCTCTACTTTCGGATCCAATCCAGGCGCTGCGGTAGTTCTGCAAAAAGAAACCGCGATTCGCGGCGGCCGTTTCTCAGGCCGTCGTGAATCGCGGTTGCGGGGTCCGGGGCGGAGCCTCGGCGGCTCCGGAGGGGCCGTGAGCCTCCGAGGGCTCTGCCCCCGGACCCCCGCCCCTGCGCTTAGGACACGTCTGCGAACCGACGCGTCCTACGCGCAGGTCCTCACGAACGGCGGTGACGCGAGCTGCTGGCTCAGCGCGCGAGCTTCGCCGCGAGGGTCGCGACGTGCCGCCCCTGGAACCGTGCCGCCGCCAGCTCGTTCTCGCTCGGCATCCGCTCCCCCTTCCCGCCGGTGATCGTCGAGGCGCCGTAGGGGCTCCCCCCGGTGATCTCGTCCATCCGCATCTGGCCTTGGAAGGCGTAGGGTAGCCCGACGACGACCATCCCTTGGTGGAGCAGGGTCACGTGGAACGTCAGGAGGGTGGATTCCTGACCGCCATGCTGGGTGGCCGAAGACGTGAAAACGCTCCCGATCTTCCCCACCAGCGCACCCGTCTGCCAATGCCCACCGGTTCCGTCCAGGAACTGTCGCATCTGGCCGCACATGTTGCCGAATCGAGTGGGCGTCCCGAAGAGAATCGCGTCGGCCGCGGCCAGCTCGTCCATCGTGCAAGCCGGGACCTTCGATAGCTGCTTCTGGGCCTCCGCCGCGCCCATTTTCGCGAGGACCTCCGGTGGCAGGGTCTCCGGGACCCGCCGGACCGTGACCTCGGCGCCGGGGGCCTCCCGAGCTCCTTCGGCAGCGGCATCCGCCATCCGGGCGACGTGTCCGTACATGGAGTAATAGACGATCAGCACCTTCATGGGAGACCTCCAGCGACCGTGGGCCCGTGAGGGGACGACCACGGTCGATTCTAGCCGACGACGCAGGGCGATGCCCGGGCCGAGCGCCGCGGCATCCCACCCGGGCGACCGTGTCCTGCCGCGACAGGGTTCCGAGTCCCGTTCGGTCGCGATTCCGGAGTCCCCGCCCGGGCGTATCATGCCCCGGGGCGCCGCGCGCCCCGAAGGAGGCCGCCATTCGCACCGCCATCCTTGCCGCGTTGCTACTGGCCGTCGCCGCGACGGCCCTGCCGGCCCAGGCCGCGGAGCCGGACGGCGCCCAGGCCGACCTCGAGAAGCGCGTCGCAGCCATCGAGAAGAAGCTCCAGGCGAGCGGGGACGACATCGAGGTCCTGACCAAGAAGGTGGACGACCTGCTCTGGTTCGCCCGGGTCGGGGACGTCGCCGACGTGGACAAGATCTGGTACCCCAGCGCTCCGAACCCGAAAGGGGAGGAGACGTACGGGATCAAGAACGAGCGCCACCCGTTCAAGGTCTGGGCGTACGTGTTCGTCCCGAAGAAGCTCGACCGGGAGAAGAAGCACCCGCTGCTGCTCTTCCCGCACGGCGGCGTCCACGCCGACTTCGACACCTACTGGACGCACATCGTGCGCGAGCTGATGGACCGCGGGTACGTGGTGGTCGCCCCGGACTTCCGCGGCTCCACCGGGTACGGGAAGGAGTACCGCGAGGCGATCGACTACGGCGGCCTCGAGGTGGACGACGTGGTCGCGGGGCGCGATTGGGCGGTCGACACCCTGCCGTTCGTGGACCCAGGCCGGGTCGGCATCCTGGGCTGGAGCCACGGCGGGCTCATCGCGCTGATGGCCGTGTTCGACCACCCGGACAAGTTCAGGGCGGCGTACGCCGGGGTGCCGGTCTCGGACCTCCTCGCGCGGATGGGATACTCCGACGAGGGGTACCGCGCGGAGTTCTCCGCGCCCTACCACATCGGGAAGACCGCCAACCAGGACGTGGACGAGTACCGGCGGCGCTCTCCGGCCTGGAACGCCGAGAAGCTCAAGACGCCGCTCCTGATCCACACGAATACCAACGACCGCGACGTGGACGTGGTGGAGGTCGAGCACCTGATCCAGGCGCTCAAGGCGGCGGGCAAGGACTTCCAATACAAGATTTACAAGGACGCGCCGGGAGGACACAGCTTCAACCGGTTGGATACGCTGTTCGCGAGGGAGTCGAGGAAGGAAGTCTACGAGTTCCTGGCGAAGTACCTCAAGTAAGGAGCGCGGCATGATCGAGCCCGTCATCGCGGCCCAGGACCTCGAGACCTGGGCCTCGATCCTCCTCGACCACTCCCTCGGCGGCATCCGCGCCGAGGACCGCGTGATGATCAAGGGAGAGCGGATCGGCTGGCCCCTGATCGAGATCCTCGAGCGCCGCGTCGTCCAGGCCGGTGGCGTTCCCGACGTGCTGCTCGTCCCGCCGAACAACGACCGCGGCCGCGTCTGGTCGGCGGGCGTGGCCCGGCACGCGACGCCGGAGCAGCTCGCGCGGGTTCCCGACTGGCACCGCGCGCGCTACGAGTCGTTCAACAAGTACGTCGAGGTCCTCGGCGCCGAGGACCCGTCGCGCTTCCAAGGGCTCGATGCCGCCCGGGCCCAGGCGCTCGCCACCGCCGACCGCCCCTTCGCGAATCTCAGGGTCGGGAAGCGGTGGGTGCTCACGCTCTACCCGACCCCCGCGATGGCGACGTTCGAGGGAATCGACTTCGACGAGTACATCCGCTTCGTCGTCGGCGCGTCGGTCACCGACCCGCGCCCGCTCCGCGACGCGGAGGAGAGGATCGCCCCGCTCATCCGCGACGGCCGGCGCGCGACCGTAGTGACGGAGGCCCTGGACGGGCGCGAGCTGACGCTTCTCCTCGACATCGGCCCGTCGCTCCCCTCGATGTCGTTCGGCCTCAGCAATCTCCCCGACGGCGAGGTGTACACCGCCCCTGTCGCTTCGGGGACGGAGGGGGAGATCTACCTCGACCTTCCGAACTCGCACGCCGGGAACGACATCCGAGGGATCCACCTGCGCTTCGAGCGCGGGCGGATCGTGGACTACCGCGCCGACGCCGGTCTTGAGCGCCTCCGCGAGATCGTCGAAACCGACGACGGCTCGCACCGCCTCGGCGAGTTCGCGCTCGGCATGAACCCCGGCCTCACCCGCGTCCTCAAGCACCCGCTCTTCGTGGAAAAGGTCGGCGGCACCCTCCACATTGCGATCGGCGCCAGCTACGAGCAGAGCTTCGTCGAGGATCCTGCGTCCGACGAGGGGAAGAGGCGCATCGCGGAGCTGGTGGCGGCCGACGTCATCAACCGCTCGGCGCAGCACGTGGACCTCGTCGTGGATTTCCGGCCGGGAGGTTGCGGGCGGAAGGTGATGATCGACGGGACGGAGCTGGCCGTGCGGGACGGGGTGTGGGTGGTGAAGTAGGAAGCAAGGGCGGCGGCCCGGCATCCGCGGGGACCTGCGGAGCCGGTCCGTTTCCGCCGAGCGGTCTTAGAATGGTCGGAATCGGTCTTGCGCCCCCATAGCTCAGTAGGTTAGAGCGGCGGACTCATAATCCGTTGGTCGCAGGTTCGAGTCCTGCTGGGGGCATTCCTAAATGGTTGATACCGAACAGATTGGTGTTTCGCCAGCAAGAGCGTCCGGACGAACTCTACGCAGAGTCTACGCATCCGCCATCGAATCTGACGGGAACAACGCCCCACCCAGTCCGAACGGCCACTTGGAAGTGTTTGGCACCCAGCGACTTCCGGACCGGGCTCTGCGGGGGCCGAAACGAGACCAGCGGACCAAAAGTACGCTGGTCTGAGATTCGGGTGTACGCTCCAAAGTTATTGTCCCGGCGGCACTTGGCGATGAGACGAGGAACTCGTTCGCCCAAGACCCGCGGATTCTGAATCCGCCTCATCGACCCACCCTACGGTCACGCCTCTTCGACTGACCGACGCTTCTTCTTCCGCTCGTTTAGATTCCGATCCGCATAGGCCGCGACCTCGACGAGCTGCTCGAGCGGTCGTTCGAGCCTGGGATCCTGGCTGCTCCGGAGCACGACCTCTTTCGCGAAGAGCATCGCGAGGTAACGGAGCTTGAGCGCAGGCCTGCCTTCAATCGCACGGTACTCGCGATGGCCGGTGTTGACCTGCCATTTCCCATCGACAAGACGCGAGCGCCAACCGCTCCCCGGCTCGTTGACAAAGTCGGGTTCGGGGATACCCTCGTCGGAACGCGTCGAGCGAATCTCGTCGACGACGACGACCTCCGCGTCGGCGTGCGCCTCCGTTCGTCCCGACCTCACCTTAACTTCGATCCGCCCTTCGGCCTCACGTTCGGCCGCGTGCAAGACGACGCGCCCGGTGGATTCGTGCTCGAGTCTTCCCACGTCGCCCGTAAGAGCCCATTCGAAGATCGCAGGCTCTTCGACGGGACGGCCTGCTGCATCGAGGGCATGGACCCGAACACGTCGCCTGCCGGAGCACTCGACGCGCACGGGCGACGGCGTGAGCCGCGCGTGGTCGAGGGGACCGGCGGGGAGAAGTTCACCGAGGGGAATTCGTGCAGCGGCGCGTTCAGGGCCATGCTCGTCATTCTCCCCATCTTCTTGCACCGCGCCACCGGCGCCGCCCGTCCCCGCGCCCCCGGGGCCGGCGCCGCGGTCGTCGTTCGATCGAACGGGGAGCATCTCGTACCGCGGCCGCTGCTTATAGAAGTCTCGATAGGCGCGCTGCAGGTCGCGGATCAGGAGCCGGTCGTTTTCCGCCGTCCGCCTGCGCTCGAGGCTGTCGAGAGCTGCCGTAAGGAGTGGCTCGATCGTCCCGAGCGCCCTTGCGAAGGCCCCCGCGGCCTCGTCCGCCAGAACGCCGCGACGGCTCCCGGGGGCCACGCGGAACGCGGGGAAGTCGAGAAGCCCGGTGAGTCGCGCGTCCGTCCACGGAGCGCGATCGAGCCCGAGGAAGGAAAGCTCATGGAACGACTCGGCGACCAGAGTCCCCGCAGAATACACGGCGAGCCCCCGCGCTTCGGAGCCGTCCTCTTCTCCCCCGGAAAAGTAGACCTCGAGGCGCACGGGAGGATGACCGGGCACGTCGAGCCGGGCCAATCCCTCGACCCGCTCGCCGAGGAAACGCGGCGGACGAACCGGGATGATCTTCTGCGCTCGTCCCCGCGACATGCGGTCCTCGACCACGAGCTCCACGTCGCGAGAGAGGAGCTGGCCGCGTAGCTCCGAGGCGAGATAGTCGGCGGCCCGTCGACCGATCAGAGCGTTTAGCGCATCGCGGTGGAGCCCGGCGACGACGATCTCCGTCCAACGCTCGTTCAGCTCGAGTCGCGAGCGAAGCGGCTCGACGACGAAATCGGGCCGGTCGCGGTGGAGGATCAACCGATGCGGCCGATCACCGGGCACCGCGCTTCGCATCTCGAGCATCTCGCCGAGGCACCAGAAGCCGAGCAACCCGATGCCGTACTGCCCCTGGGTCATGAGCGTCAGGCGCTCCTGCGGCGAGAGCTGACACTTGCGGCTGTGGCCGATGTGCGTAGCGATGTACTGAAGGGCCTCACGGCGAGCAAGGTCGGGGATCACTCCCTCACCGTCGTCCAGGATTCGCAGGCACGGCCGGCCGCGCTCGCGGACACGCGTGACGCGCACGCGATGCGCACCGGCATCCAGGCTGTTCTGGACCAGTTCGGCGAGAGCCTTTCGCGGGTCGGGCTGGCTGTAGGCGAGCCAGCGGATCAGCTCGAAGGGATCGTGCGCCCGGACCTTGCCTCGGACGACGTCCTTCGGCCGGCGCGATGGAAGGCCGTGCGCTCTCCGCACTTCTTCGGATCCCCCGTTCCCGCGTTCCATTGGAGTACGCTACCACACGCCGCGAGTCCGGCTCCCTCGATCTCGCCGGGCCCCGTCGTCCAGAGGCTCTGTGCGCGCACCGCGATGAGATCGCCGCTGGCTAGAAGGCGGCAGCGGACGGCGCGATCCTTGACGGGCAGCGGGACCAGTTCGACGCATGCGCTCAGGTCAGTGTCGTTGGCAACCACCGGAAGCTCCAGGAAACGGCCAGGAACCCTGTCAGCCTCAGAAGAGCAGCAGAAAGTCCATCAGGGGAACGCAGAGAATCCGCTCCTTCGTTCTCCACTCGTAGTGATCCCGCGTCACGAGAATGCCCTGCGGAGCGCCCAGGCGCTCGAGGTAGACCTTGAGGCCGCGAAGGTCCTCGGGGTCGATCTTTCGTCGATACTTGACCTCGATCGGGAGGGTCGTGCCGTCGGTGCGTTCGGCGACGAAGTCGACTTCGAGGAAGGAGGTCCTGCGGTCGCCCGGCTTCTCGTAGTCCTTCCAGAAGTAGGTGCGCAGATCCACGTCGCGCATGACGCCCTGCGCGAGGGTCTCGACGAGGGGGCCGAGAACGGCCGGGTCGCCCTCCGCGAGCGACGGCGCGCCGCGGAAGATCGCGTTGCGAACCCCGAGATCGGTCAGCGTGATCTTCGCTGGCACGCGCACGGACTTCCTGCGGGTGAGGGGGTATCTGCGGAACTCACGGATGAGGAGGGCATCGGCGAGATAATGGAGATACCGGCCCACCGTCGGCTGCGTGGTCTTGAAGCCCGCGGCGTTTGCCTCTTGCGTGAGGAACGGCTGGGATACTTCGTTGCCGGTCAAGCGCGCGATCGAGAGGTAGAGGTGGCGCAGTAGGCCAGGGTCCTGCACGGGAAACACATCCGGAATGTCTGCTCCCAGGACGTTTTCGAATACGGTCTGGACGAGGTAGTCCGCCCACACGTCGTCGTCAACCTCGCCCGAGTGGAGACGGGGGTACCCGCCGCGGTTGTAGTAGCGCTCCAACCTCCTGAAGAGGGAGAGCCTTTGCTGGGGTTTCAGACGGTGGAGCGTCTCCGCGACCTCCACGACCCGTTTGTCGAAGGCATCGGTGAATCGGAGCCTGGGAGGCAACGCCTGAGCTAGCTCCGGCGCCCACGCTTCCAAGACATCGCGGAAGAGGAAAGGGGGGAGCTCGGTCGAGAACGCTCGTCCCGCGAGGCTCTCTCTCCCCCCCTTCGCTACCAGGACGCTCGACGAACCGGTCAGAAGAAGCCGCACGGGGAATGTATCGACGAGATGCTTGACTACCTCATCCCAGCGCCGTAGCTTGTGAACCTCGTCGAGGAATACGTAGGGTGCAGGTCGCGTTCCGAGCTTCCGCCCACGAATGCTCTCCGCGAACCAACGAACGATGCCGAGCAGCCCGCCCGGGCATTCCCGCAAGATCTCGAGGTCGAACCGTACGAACAAGATCTCCCTCGGAGCCGTCCCGTGTTGAAGGAGCAGGTCTTGAACGATCTGATGGACCCCTGTCGTCTTTCCGACCTGGCGCGGCCCTCGAATCACCTCGATGAGTTGCCCGCGGGCGACGAGACGCTTCTCGATGTCGAGGATCGCGCGGCGGCGATAGGCGGGCGGCTCCGGCCGCACGACCGTCGGGTACTCCCACCAGGGGTTCATGTCCCGAAGGACGCCGATGGCTTCGTCGGGGATCACGGAACCCTCCGTACAAGTTAGAAATATGAATTTAGCTTGTAGCAGGTTCCGTTCTGCACGTCAATAGACCCGTTCAAGCCCCGCCGTCGGTGTCTCCGGTCTTCTGGCGGCGAGGAAGAACCGGCGCACAGGAGGCGGCGCCCCACTCTACGCATACTCTACGCGCCAGCATGGAAACCGTGGACACCGGTGGAAGCGGTGGACAAGAAAATGGGCGCCGTTTCGGAAAAAGCTTGAAACGGCGCCCTCGAAATTTTCCCTCATAATCCGTTGGTCGCAGGTTCGAGTCCTGCTGGGGGCATTGCCCGCAACTCTCAGTCCGTGAGGCACTTAGCGAGGAACGCGTCGGCCTCGTCCGAGCCAGACCAGCGGATTTTGAATCCGCTGGTCGCGGCCTCGATAGGCGTTACGTCAGTTCCTCAGGAACGATCGACAGAGGGGAAAGGCCCCGTCCATCACGGAGACGGCCAGCCGCGATAATCGCACGGACTTGCCCCGAAACGAACGCGCCCTGTCGTTTTCGCAGGGAGGGTTGACGGGCGAAAGCGACAGTGGGGGGCTCTCAGTCGCCGAGCATGCCCATGACCGCGCCGGCGGCGCGCGGGACGGCCCGAGCCACCGCGGGGGATAGCCCAAAGCTGCGATCCATCGGGCGGGCGATGCTAACGCCCACGATGCGGATCGAGGCGCTGACCCGCTCCGGGGAGAGAATCCGCGCGAGATCGACCGCCTGGCGCACGCTCATCCCGTGGGACGAGACAGGCGTCGTCCGCGCCTCGTCGAGGATCTCGACGGGGATCTCGCGAACCGTGCCGGGAGGCTCCTCGCCCACGAACGCGTCGATCAAGATCACCGCTCCGTCGCACTGAAGAAGCGAGATCAGCTCCGTCGCGTCGGCCGCCTCGCAGAACTCCACGCCGCGCTGTGGCCCCGCACTTTCCAGGCTCCCGGACGAGTCCCCCGGCCCCGAGCGTTCACCAGCGGCCCCGTCCCTCGGGCCGGCATTCCGCGCGGCTCGGGTCAGGTGATCCAGCACGGCCGGACCGACGCCGTCGTCCCCCGCCGCGCGCTGGCCGATCGCGATGACGCGGGTGCGCACGGCTTACTCCCGGTCGATACGCAAACGCAGGAAATGGGTCGCGCACGAGATGCAGGGGTCGTAGTTGCGGACCGACTGCTCCGCCAGCCATGTCGCCTCAGCAGCCGGCATCGTGGCGAGCCGCGGCGCGATCGTGAAGAGATCCTCTTCGATGCAGAGCTGGTTCTGCGAGGTGGGTGGCACGATCTTCGCGTCTTCGATGATCCCCTCACCGTCGGTCTTGTACCGATGGTAGAGGATCCCACGCGGGGCTTCCGTCGCGCCGCGACCCGTGCCCGCGCGGACGGCATGAGCGAGCCTCGGCTGCTCCGGAGGCTCGTAGGCCTCGATGATCGCGATCGCCTCGGCGAATGCGTGCACCGTCTCGACCGCCCGGGCGAGGAGGCTCTTGAAGGGGTTCAAACACGGGACCCGAAGTCCGATCACTTCGGCGGTCTCGCGCGCAGCGACGGACAGGTGCTCGAAGTTGAGGTTGATCCGCGCGAGGGGCCCGACGAGGTAGGCCCCCCGACCCTTGATCCTCGAGTGCAGCGCGTTAGACCGCGCCACGTGTTCCTCCTCGAAACGGGTGTCGAACTCGCTCACGGGAATGTCCAGCCCCTTGCTCGATACGATGCGCCCATCGTAGATCGCGTACTCACTTTCGTGACGCAGCGCGATGAACTCGTAGTCGCGCTCGAACTCGGGGAACTTCAGCCCCGCCATGAACACGGCCGCTTCCCGCATCGCTCTCCTGGACCACTCGAGCTCGGGAAGGAGCTGGCGCAGCTGCGCCCGCGACGGCGCGCGGAAGAAGCCGCCCACGCGCACGTTGATCGGATGAATCTCCCGGCCTCCGACCATTGAAACGATCGCGTTGCCCGCCTTCTTCATCCGGAGGCCGTGCATCACCGCCTCCGGATGGTCCCTTGCGAGCTCGATGGCATCAGGGTAGCCGAGGAAGTCCGGGAGGTGGAGCATGAACATGTGCAGGACGTGGCTCTCGATCCATTCGCCACAGTAGAGAAGTCGGCGCAGCTCGCGCACAGGCCCTTCGACCTCGATGCCGAGAAGATCTTCCATCGCCCGACACGCGCTCATCTGGTAGGCCACGGGGCAGATTCCGCAGATGCGCGCGGTGATGTCGGGCGCTTCGTGATACGACCGCCCGCGCAGGAAGGCCTCGAAGAACCGAGGCGGTTCGAAGATACGCAGCTCGACGTCCTTCGGCTGGTCGCCCTTGAAGCGGATCGTGAGCGCTCCTTCACCCTCGACCCGCGCCAGGTAGTCCACGTGGATCGTCCTAGCCATGGCGCTCGCTCTCACTCTTGAAGGCTGGCGACCCCGCGTTGAAGGTCCGGAAGACCCGTCCTACTTCGAACCACGTCATGCCCAGCGCAAGGAGGTGATTCGCGAGCGGCACCGTCCGAGGAATGTCGTTGGGGCCGAAGCAACCGTAGCACCCGCGGTCGTACCCCGGGCAGAGCGCGCCGCAGCCAGCGTGCGTCACGGGGCCGAGGCAAGGAGTGCCGGACGCGACCATCACGCAGATCGTGCCGCGCAGCTTGCACTCGATGCAAACGCTGTGCTCGGGGACGTTCGGCTTGCGGCCGTTCAGTAGCGCGGCGATCACCTCGAGAAGCTGGTTCTTGTCGATCGGACAACCGCGCAGCTCGAAGTCGACCGCGACGTGATCCGCGATCGGCGTGGACCTGCCGAGCGTGTGGATGTACTCGGGTTTCGCGTAGACGACCGCCACGAAGTCCTCGACGTTGCGGAAGTTGCGGAGCGCCTGAATGCCCCCGGCCGTCGCGCAGGCCCCGATCGTCACGAGCTTCTTGGACAGCAGGCGGACCTCACGGATCCGCTCGGCGTCGTGGGCCGTCGTGATCGACCCCTCGACGAGCGAGAGATCGTAGGGTCCCTTGACCACGGCGCGCGAGGCTTCCACGAAGTTCGCGATCTGGACGGCGTCCGCTATGGCAAGCAGCTCGTCCTCGCAATCGAGGATGCTGAGCTGGCAGCCGTCGCAGGAGGCGAACTTCCAGACGGCGAGCTTGGGCTTCTTCGCCGGCTTCGTCATCAGATCTCCCGGATCCCAAGGAGGCGTGCGACGCGATCGAGGCGGAAGACGGGCCCGTCCTTGCAAACGAAGTAGGGTCCGAACTGACAGTGCCCGCACGAACCGACGCCGCATTTCATGTTGCGCTCCATCGAAACGAAAACCTGCTCCTCGCTGACGCCGCGCTTCTCGAGCTCACGCACCGTGAACCGCATCATGACCTCGGGTCCGCAGATCATCGCGATACAGCTCGCCGGATCGAGGTCAGCCCTGGGGATCAGAGCCGTCACGACACCGACCTGGCCGTACCAATCCCGCTGGGCCCGGTCGACCGTCACCAGGACCTGCGCATCGAACCGCCCGCGCCACTGCTCGATCTCCCTCGCGTACAACAGGTCACCCGGCGTCCGCGCGCCGTAGAGGATCACTAGGCGGCCGTAATGCCGTCGGTGCCGGAGAAGCTGGTAGATCGCAGGCCTGAGGGGAGCGAGCCCGATCCCGCCGGCGACCACGATGACGTCGCGTCCCTTCGCCTCATGGAGGGGCCAGGCCGTCCCGTAGGGCCCGCGGACGCCGATCTTCGCCCGGCGCCGGAGGCGTTGTAGGGCTTGCGTGACCCCCCCCACGGCGCGAATCGTATGGATCAGCTCCTCCGGGCGTTCCGGATCACCGCTTACGGAGATCGCCGCCTCCCCGAGGCCGAAAACGTAGAGCATGTTGAACTGGCCCGGCGCGAAGCCGTGGCCTTCGCCGCGGCCGCTCGCCCCGAGCCGCAGCGTGAAGGTGTCGTGCGTCTCGCGGGTCGTGGCCAGAATCTCACGGGCTTCGGGCACCATGGGTCCAATGCCGGCCGTGGCGATCGCGTTCATCGTTCTCAGACCTTGTAGACGTCGAGACGCTGCATTCGCACTCGCTCGAGACGCTGCAGTATCTGATGGAGCAGCCTCTTCATGAATGCGTAGCCGATGTCGTGGTCCTCCTCGAGCTTGGCCCTCAGACACGCCCCGTCGAACGCGATGGCCCTCACGGTCTCCAGGGCGCGCGCGTCGTTGGCCCGTCGGTGGGGAGGATAGAGCCACGACCACCCGAGAACGTCGCCCTCGAGGATCGTCTCGACCTGCAACACTCCCTTGCCGGGGACGTGAATTTCGAGGGCGACCCTCCCACTGCGGATCAGATGGAACGTCCTCGCCTCTTCTCCCTCCCGGAAAAGGAACTCGTTCGGATCGAAACGGACGTTCTTGGCGCACCCGACGATGAACCGGATCTGATCTTCCGACAGGCCTTCAAGAAACGGGTGCTCTCTCAGAATAAGTTCGAGCGTTTCCATGGTCTCGTCCTCACTGCTTCTCTGAATGAGGGGTCTTCCTCATCGTGGCTCGCATGGCCGCGGCCTCCTCGGTGATGTCGATCCCGACGGGACACCACGTGATGCACCGGCCGCACCCCACGCAGCCGGAGGTGCCGAACTGATCGATCCACGAGGCGAGTTTGTGCGTCATCCATTGACGGTAGCGAGCCCTGACCGAAGGCCGGATGCTTCCGCCGTGGATGTAGGTGAACGCGGTGGCGAAGCAGGACTCCCAGCGCCGCAGGCGCTCCGCACGGCTGCCGGCGAGATCGGTCACGTCCTCGACCGTCGTGCAGAAACACGTCGGGCAAACCATCGTGCAGTTCGCGCAGCTCAGGCATCGGTTCGCGACATCGTCCCAGCGCGCGTGCTCGGCGCTCTCGTAGAGCAGCCTCTTGATCTCGCGCGTGTCCAGCGCCCGGCCCATCCGACTGGCTGCGCCCACCATGGCCGCCTCGGCGGCGGCGAGGTCCTGCTGGCTCGCGCGCCTCGCCTCGACCCGCGAAAGCAGGGCGCTCCCCAGTTCGCTCCCGACTTCGACAACGAACCGGTGTTCTCCGTCAGTAAGCAACTCGGTGAGAGCGAGATCGAACCCTTGCGTCGCGCGGGGACCCGTGTCCATGGAGGCGCAGAAGCAGGTGCCGCCGGGAACGGTGCAGTTCACCGCGACAATGAAGATCCCTTCGCGTCTCGCGACGTAATGCGGATCGACGTGCTCACCCTGCCTCAACACGCGGTCCTGGACAGCGACAGCGGCTAGATCGCAAGCGCGAACCCCGACCAGCGCGAGCTCGCCCGGCGGCGTGTCGTCCCGCATCTCGCGCGCTCTTCCGCCCGGTTCCTCGGGCTCGTGGGTCATGACGACGAACCCGTCGCCCTCGCGCCTCGCGCTGAACAGTCGCAGCATCGGGGGTAGGAAGCACTTCTTCAGGGAATGCGGTCCCACCGTGTAGCCGAACAACGCCTCGTCGTTTCTTCGTTCCAGCCGGTAGCGTCCAGGCGCTTGAGCGTCCTTCCATCCCGACGGCAGATCCTCGAGATCCCCGATCTCGTCATAGACGACCGCGCCGTCGCGGATCGTTGGCCCGGCGAGTCGATAGCCTTCGTCTCGCAGCGCTCGCATCAGCGCAGCTAAATCGTCTCTTCGAAGAACCCATGGATCGGCACTCTGCCTCGTCGGCGTCACTGCGGTGCCCCCCACCATCTCCAATCGGAAGGCCGGGTGCCCGGTCTCATCAGCGTTCCTACCCGCTCACATTATCGCAGAACTTGCGCATGTCGCTGTTGACGTGAACCGGCGCGCTCGCTCCTTCCGCGCCGGCCTTCGTCATCGTGTAGAGCACCTCCGTTGCGATCTCGTGCCCGATTATGCCCGGCCGCAACATCGCCCGGACCAGGTTCATTCCGAACGCGGCAATGGACTGGGCCTCGCGCAGACGCTCATCCGCCCGCGGTCGAAGGCCATCGCCCAGTTCTCCGAAGCGCAACAGTGCTGAAGCCCGACGCGAATACCGCCCCCGGCGATCGATCAATGGAGTCCGGAACTTGCGCCTGCTCGAAGGGTTCCCACGTAGGAGCGGACCGCCACCCACGCGATCGGCAGGACTCCAACGATCAGGAAGGTCATGTCGCCCACGATACGGAGCCATTCCAGCTTGTGGTACGTGCCTCCCATGAGGAACTCGAGGCGCCGAGCGTGCCAGTAACCATTGGCGACGGAATCCCAGAGCTGAAGGACACCGGCGGGAAAGAGGTCGAGCACGACCATCAGCCCGAGGCCGACGTTGAGGCCCCAGAAGCCGATCCTGACGAATCTCTCCGATCGGCTCCAGGCGGCGTCCGTCTGGATCGCGCGAACGCAGAAGACCACGAGGGCCAGCGCGAGCATGCCGAACACGCCGAACATCGCGGCGTGTCCGTGGTTCGGGGTCAGGGTCGTCCCGACCTCGAAGTACGAGACGATGGGCAGGTTGATCAGGAAGCCGAAGACGCCAGCGCCGACGAAGTTCCAGACCCCCACCGCCATGAGGAAGTAAATGGCCCACTTCTGGGTGGCGGCGAGGTCCTCTCCGCAATGCTCGCAGCGCTTGTCCTTGAGCCGGATGAAGTCCCAGGCATCCAGGGTCAAGAGCGTGAGGGGAACGACTTCCAACGCCGAGAAGAGCGCACCGAGCGCCATGGTCGCGGCGCCCTGCCCCGTGAAGTACCAGTGATGAGCCGTGCCGACGATGCCACCGCTCAAGTACAGGATGGCGTCCAGGTAGATGACCCGCGTGGCGGTCTTGATGCTCACCAGACCCAGATGCGTGAACATGACCGCGACAAGAACCGTGGCGAAAAGCTCGAAGAACCCTTCCACCCAGAGGTGGATGATCCAGAATCGCCAGTTGTCTATCACCGCGAAGTTCGTGCGCGGACCGTAGAAAAGCGCGGGGAGGTAGAAGACGGGGATGGCCACCGCCGCGTAGAGGAACAACGACGACAGCTCCGACTTGGCAGGGATCTTGAAAGCGGGCTTGAGGGCTCGGAACATCAGGAAGAGCCACAGGACGAGACCGGCCGCGAGAAGGACCTGCCAGAGCCGTCCCAGATCCAGGTACTCGGAACCCTGATGGCCGAGCCAGAACCACAGATTGCCGAGCCGATTGTTGATTCCCAGATACTCACCGCCGAGGCTTCCGAGAACGACGACGACGAGAGCGCCGAGGAGCAGGTTGACGCCGAGCTTTTGTCCTCGCGGCTCCGCCCCGCCGATCCACGGAGCCAGGAAGAGGCCACCGGCGACCCAGGCCGTCGCGATCCAGAAGACGGCGAGCTGCAGGTGCCACGTGCGGAGCAGGTTGTACGGGACGGCGCGGCTGATGTCGATTCCGTAGAACGCTCCCGACTCGACGCGGTAATGCGCGATGGCGCCGCCCACCAGCGTCTGGAGCAGGAAGAGAAGGCCGACGACTGCTAAGAACTTGGCGACCGCCACCTGACTCGGAGTGAGACCGGGAGGTCGTGACGGCGGCTCCTGTGCGTGGACTTCTCCGTGTCCACCTTTCCATCCGAGATAGTCGAACTTGCCGAAGAAGAGAAGAACTAGACCGAGCCCGCCCAGGAGCGTCACGAGGCTGAGAGCGCTCGAGACGTAGGCGGCAGTCGTCGGCCGGTTGCCCGCGAGCGGCTCGTACGGCCAGTTGTTGGTGTACGAATAGTCCTTGCCGGGACGGTTCGCGACCGTGGCCCAGGTCGCCCACGCGAAGTAGGCGCCGAGCGCGTTGAGCTCGTCCGCGTTTTTGATGTAGCGCGGCGGGAGCCCCGGAGCGGCTCTCTCGCCGCCGAAGTAGTTGCTCCACTCGACGAGCTGGCTCCTGTAGGTGGCGACTTCCCCTGGCGAGAAGACGAGTGTTCCCGTTGCAGGGTCGTAGCGGTTCTGCTTGAGCGTGCGCGCCGTCTCCGCGGCGACCTCGGACTGGAGCGCAGCGGGAAGCCGCGCCGACGGGGCGCCGGGGCTCGATTGTGCGATCGTGCCCCGCACCGTCTCGGCTAGGCGGTGCAGGTACTTCGCCGTGTAGTCCGGTCCGAGGTAGGCCCCGTGACCCCAGATCGTGCCGTGCTCCATGAGAGCGTACTTGAAGAAGACCTCTTGCCCTTTCTCGACGTCCTCGGCGGTCATTACCAAGTTGCCGGCTTCGTCCACGAAGCGGCGCGCGATCGGCGGCGCGCTCCTGTACGTCTGGACCGTCATGTAGGAAAGGACCGCGAATCCGACGACCATGACGACGATTGCCCCATGTCTCCACCAGGGAGAGAGGCCGTCGCTGCTGCGCGGTGAGTCGTTCATCGCCCCCTCCTTTTGCTTTCGCGTGCGGACCGGTCCACTCCGGCCCACGGCTCGACCGGCACGATCTTACCCCCGAGTGACGCGCACGAGCCCCCTCTGCATGCTTCACCGACCGGCGACGGCTGTCGCGAGCCGGGGCGACCTCGTGGAGGCCGGCGGCCGGCCCGCTCGAGAAGGTCGTCCCGCAGCATGGCCCGCGCGCGGTGGAGCCGGACCTTCACCGCCTCCTCGCGGATGCCGAGGCTCGCGGCCGTTTCCGCGACGCTCAGCCCCTCGACCTCCCGCAGCACGAACACCGACCGGTAGATCGGCGCGAGTCCGGAGACCGCCTTTTCCAGGAGGTCTCGGACTTCGCGGCCCAGCACCTGCTCGGCCGGGCGCGGACCACTCGAAGGGAATCGGTCCATGGAATCGGTCTCCGCTTCCTCGTCGTCCCCGTGCACGAGATCCGCGATGCGGCCTCGACGGCGCGCCCGGGCGAGCGCCTCGTGAACCGCGATCCGCGTCAGCCACGAGGAGAACTTGGCCCGTCCTGCGAACTGCCGCAGGTTGACGTAGGCCCGGACGTACGCATCCTGCATCACGTCCTCGGCCTCGTCAGCGTCGTCCACGAGGGCGCTTGCCGCATTCACGTTGGCTTCCCTGACCGAGGTCCGGGAGGCGAGATCGGTCGCGTCGGAGGAGCTACGGCCGCGGACCGACACACTTCACGGCGTCGGCGCGAAAGCGTGAGATGCGGTGGAATGAGGAATACCATGAAAGAGGTCATTCTCCCGCTCGCACGGCCGAGGCGATGGCGCCCGCCATCGAGCCGGCCGCGCGACGAGGAGGCCCGATGCCACACGACAAGTACCTGATCATCGGTGCCGGCATGACAGGGGACGCCGCCCTCCACGGGATCCGCGAGGTGGACCTCGAGGGTTCCATCGCGGTGATCGGCGCCGAGGCGGATCCTCCCTACGACCGCCCGCCCCTCTCCAAGGCGCTGTGGAAGGGGCAGCCTCTGGACAGCGTCTGGCGCAGCGCGGAGGGGCTCGGCGCCGAGTTCCATCTCGGGCGGAAGATCGTCGCCCTGGACGCGGCGGGAAAACGCGCGACCGACGATCGCGGGACCGTCCACACCTTCGAGAAGCTGTTGCTGGCCACGGGGGGCACGCCCCGGCGCCTCCCGTTCGGCGACGGCCGGATCAACTACTTCCGCACGCTGGCGGACTACCGTAACCTCCGCGCCTCGTCCGAAGGGGGTCGTCGGTTCGCGGTGATCGGCGGAGGTTTCATCGGCTCCGAAATCGCGGCGGCCCTGGCGATGAACGGAAGGGAGGTGACGATTCTCCTCCCTCATGAGACCATCGGCAGCCGCGTGTTCCCCCGCGAACTGGGCCTCTTCCTCAACGCCTTCTACGCGCAGAAGGGGGTCCGGGTGCTGATCGGGCACACGGCCATCGGTTCGGCACCCCAGGGCGAGCGGCTGCGGCTCGAGGCCAAGGCTGTCGGCAGCGCGAACATCGAGACGATGGTCGTAGACGGTGTCGTGGCCGGAATCGGCGTCGAGCCGAACTCGGAGCTGGCCCGGACGTCGGGGCTCGAGGTGGACGGCGGGATTCACGTGGACGAGGTGCTACGGACGAGCCACCCGGACATCTTCGCGGCGGGCGACGTAGCGGCCTTCCGCAACCCGGCGCTCGGCAAGAGGATCCGGGTGGAGCACGAGGACAACGCCAACACCATGGGCCTCGCCGCGGGCCGCGCCATGGCCGGAGCGGGCGAGCCTTATCGTCACCAGCCGTTCTTCTACTCGGACCTCTTCGAGCTGGGCTACGAGGCGGTCGGTGAGCTGGACGCGCGTCTTGAGGTCGTGGCCGACTGGAAGGAACCGAACCGCGAGGGTGTGCTGTACTACCTGGAGAATGGGCGGGTGCGAGGCGTGCTCCTGTGGAACGTATGGGGACAGGTCGAAGCGGCGCGCCGGCTGATCGCCGAGCCGGGGCCGTTTCGCCCCGCCGACCTCGAGGGACGCCTTCCGGAGGAACACTGACGTGGAGGAAGCCGACGACCGCGGCTCGTTTCACCCGCGCGGGAGGGGAGGCCGCGCATCGGGACAGGCTCCGTCGCGCCGCGGGCCCCTGTCGGGCGCCGCGGTGCTGGTGAACGGCCACTGGGTGACGACGCCCTTCTGCCTCGAGCACGCCTCGCCTCCGGGGGCCCGGCTCGCACCGATCGGCGGGACCCTCGGTCCGACACTTGTGCGCGTCGAGGAGGTCGGACGCGCGGGTGCGCCTCGGGACCTCCACATCATCAACGCGATGGGGGTCGCCGTCGGGGACTCGATCGTCGGCCTCCAGGCGCTCCATATCCTGAAGCGACGGTATCCCGGCCTCCGGCTCCATGTCTATCGCTCGCCTTACACCCCCGAGCTGAACGGCCTCTACCGGCGGATCCCGTTCCTCGCGACCGTCGCGGAGTTGCCGGTGACGCTCGACGCCTTCTCCGGCGGTCACGTCGTCGACCTGGCGGACTTCATGTTCCGGCCCGCGTTCGCGCGGCTACCGATGATCGACTACTTCCTCACGGCGCTGGGGCTCGACCCCGTCTCGGTCGATCCCTCCGACAAGAACCCCGACTGGCTCTCGGAACTCCGCCATCCCGTCCTACCGCCCCACCCGGACTACGTCCTGTTCTGTCCGAACGCGAGCACGCCCTTGAGGAGCATCCCATCCCGGGTGCGCCGGGAGATCGTCGAAGCAGTGTGCCGGAACTGGCGCGGCATCGTGCTCGGATTCGGTCCCGTGGAGCATTCTTCATATCGCGACGTTTCCCCGTTGTCCCCGAACCTCGAGACTTATCTCGCCTGGCTGTGCGACGCCCGAGCGGTCGTGTCGACCGACACGTCGGCCGTCCACATCGCCGCGGGCTTCCGGCGGCCCACGTTGGCCTACTTCGTGTCCATCAGGCCGTCGCTCCGATCGGCCTATTACCCCACGGTCTCGTCGGTCGACCTGGTCCACGAGGCGCTGAACGGTCGTCACTCGAGCGACGACGCCGGGCAACTCGCGCTGCTCGCCCGCTGCTGGGACGACTATATCGGTAGCGGAATGGCGGCCCGCGACGTCGATGAGTGGTTCGGCTCTGGGTACGGCGCCTACACGGCCAGCAAGGCAACTTTCGGCATGATGACGCAGACGCTCGCACAGGAAGCGGCACCGCGCGTCGACCGGCCGGGCGTGTGCCGCCGCGCCGAGGATACATTGCGAGTCTCGAGCCGGCACGGTTCGGGCGGGAGAAAGCCCCCGGGCGGTGAGGGACCCGGATCACCAGCATGATGCGCACGAGCCAGGTCCGTTCCGGCGGGCAGGGTGCCGTCGACAGAGCTCCACACGTGGTGATCCTGGGCGGAGGCTTCGGCGGCCTCTACGCTGCGCGCGCCCTGCGCCGCGCGCCGGTAACGGTGACGGTGATCGACAAGCGCAACCATCATCTCTTTCAGCCCTTGCTGTACCAAGTGGCAACGGCTGCCCTGAACCCGAGCGACATTGCAGTTCCCATTCGTCGAATCCTGCGGCGGCAGCGGAATACGTCGATCGTTCTCGCCGAGGCGAAGGCCCTCGATGCGAAACGCCACCGGGTCATCCTTGCCGACGGCGTCGTCGAGTACGACTTCCTCATCGTGGCAACCGGAGTGACGCATTCCTACTTCGGCCACGACGCGTGGTCGCGCCACGCGCCAGGTCTCAAGACGATCGAGGACGCGCTCGAGATCAGGAGGCGCATCCTCCTGGCGTTCGAGGCGGCCGAGCGTGAGGACGATCTCGACAAACGGCGCGGCTGGCTCACATTCGTCGTGATCGGGGGAGGTCCGACGGGAGTCGAGCTCGCCGGGGCTCTCGGCGAGATTGCGCGGCATGTTCTGAAGCGGGATTTCCGGCGGATCGACCCGACCACCGCTCGCATCCTGCTCGTGGAGGCGGGACCCCGGATCCTCCCGTCGTTCTCCCACGGGCTCTCGAGCAAAGCCGTTGAGACTTTGGGTCACCTCGGCGTCGAGGTCGCGACGCGGTCCCCGGTGACAGCTGTCGACGAGAGGGGGATCCTCATCGGTGGGGCCCGGATCGAAGCCCGCACCGTCGTCTGGGCGGCCGGAGTCGCAGCTCCGCCGCTCGCGCGCTCGCTCGGAGTGCCGCTCGACCACATCGGAAGAGTACTCGTCGGGCCCGATCTCACGGTTTCCGGACAGCCGGACGTATTCGTGATCGGCGATCTCGCTGCGATCGAGCAGGACGGACGACCCCTTCCTGGCGTGGCTCCCGTGGCGATCCAGCAGGGGCGGCACGCCGCGGCCAACATCGTCCGAGCGCTCCACGGTCTCCCGCACACCGCTTTTCGCTATCGGGACCGCGGAAACCTCGCCACCATCGGACGCGCGGCCGCGGTCGCGGAACGCCGAAGCGTCCGTGTCTCGGGTTTACCGGCGTGGCTGCTTTGGCTCGTAGTCCACATCTTCTGGCTCATCGGGTTTCGAAACCGATTTCTCGTCTTGGCGGAATGGGCATGGGCCTACTTGCGCTACGAGCGCGGTGCCCGGCTGATCACGGGGGATTCGCGGATCCCGTGAGGCGGTACGACGAGCCGGCGGGGAGGGTTTCCTGCGGGGCGCCGCAAACGACCGTGTTGTGCGGGATCGATACTCCGGGTGACGGGCACGAGATGATCATGCGAGGCGCACCTTCGAAATCCAACTGGCGGGGATGCAGTAGCACCTGCCGGCGAAGCCTTGGCCGCCGGCGATCAGCGCTGGCCCATACCGGACGGCGCGAGGGAACACGGGTCGGGGATCGGCGGCTCGGGTCGTAGCCTGCTTCACACATTCCGTCGCACTCCCGCGCGGCGGCCAAAGTTTACGCAGACTCTACGCAACAGCATGGAGACGGTGGACAAGGAAATGGGCGCCGCTTCGGAAAAAGCTCGAAACGGCGTCCTCGAGATTTTCCCTCATAATCCGTTGGTCCCAGGTTCGAGTCCTGGTGGGGGCATTCTCAAGTCGTTGAGAATCGGTCACTTGGCCAAACGCAATCGAAGTCGTCCGGAACAACTCTACGCTGAGCAATCTCAGAAACGCTCCAGCGCGGGCACGTTCCTCGTGTCGCCTCAAGGTGCGGGTCCAGCGCGTCACCGCTGCCACAGGATTCGTGCATCTTCCAGTGGGATCGCGACGCCGTCGCAGTGCGGTACAAGTCGCGGCGTATAGTCCGCTGCCGCGCGGACCGCAGACACAGCCGCACTGTAAACATAGCCGCACGACGCACCGGCCAGTTGGCGACCTCGCATCATCTCGTGCCGCAGGGGCGGACGGCCCATAACGCCGTCGGCGCAAAGCTCTACCCGCACCGCGTTTGGGTCGAGATCATTGAGCCAGACCTGGACCTCGAATTCGTGCTGCTCGCCACGAGTCTCGACCTTCACTTCGCCGAAGTGCACCTTGGCCCAGTTCTGCTCCAGACTGCGCTGCCAATCGACCATTTGCCTGCCGATTGCGCCCTTATTGGCAAGACGCAAACGGTAGGCGGCAGCGGCCGGCAGGTAGTGTTGCTCTGTGTACTCGCGCACCATGCGGTTGGCGCAGAAGCGCGGCGTCAGCCGCGCCATGCTTTCCCGCATCCGCCTGACCCATGCGGTGGGAATGCCGTTCGCGTCTCGGGCATAAAACTCCGGGATCACCTCGCGCTCGAGCAGGTCGTAGAGCGCGTCGGCCTCTTCAGCGTCCCAAGCGGGATCGTCGCCATGTTCCTGGCCGTCCCCCAACGCCCACCCCACTTCAGGCGTGTAAGCTTCGGCCCACCAGCCGTCCAGCTCCGACAGATTGATGCCTCCATTAACCAGCACCTTCATGCCGCTCGTTCCGCTCGCCTCCCAGGGTCGCCGTGGCGTGTTGATCCAGACGTCCACGCCCTGCACCAGGTGCTCGGTCAACAGCATGTCGTAGTCGCTCAGGAAGACGATGTGGGCTCGGGTGTCTGGTTGGCGGATGAAAGTTGTCCATTCATGGATCAAGGCCTGTCCCGCCCGATCCTCCGGATGGGCCTTGCCGGCGATGATGAGTTGCACCGGACGCTCAGGATCAGCCAAGAGGCGGAGCAAACGTGCCGGATTGTGCAGCAAGAGGTTCGGTCTCTTGTAGGTCGCGAAGCGGCGCGCGAAGCCCAGCGTCAATGCGTTGGGGTCAAGAAGATGTTTCGCCTCGTCAACTGCCTGGGGCGAGGCGCCTGTGGAGATGAGTTGCCGGGACAATCGTTCGCGGGCGTATTCAACGAGAGACTTGCTGGCGGCGGTACGGAATTGCCAGAGCCTGGCATCGGAGACACGGCGAATGTCCTGCTCCAGGGTGGTCGCGGTCCCCAGCCAGCGGTCCTTTCCGCAGGCTTCCGTCCAAAGATCGTCGGCCGGGGCCGAGTCCCAGGTGGGCATGTGGACTCCGTTGGTCACGTGTCCGACCGGTACTTCGTCCTCTGGCCAGTGCGGAAAGAGCAGCTCGAAGATGTGCCGACTCACCTTCCCGTGCAAGCGACTCACGCCGTTGACCGCCCCGCTTCCGCGGATTGCCAAATAGGCCATGTTGAAACTCTCCGACGAGTCGTCTGAGTTCTGGCGGCCCAGGGCCAGCAAATCGTGGACTGTAATGCCGAGCTTTTCGTCGGCGTACCGCCCGAGGTATTGCTCGATGAGATCCGGAGCGAAGCGGTCAAAGCCTGCAGCCACTGCCGTGTGGGTGGTGAAAAGGTTCCCCGCTCGAGTGACGGCCAGCGCGACTTCGAAGGGCTGCGCGGTTTCTTGCATGAAACCGCGGGCGCGTTCCAACACTGCAAAGGCCGCATGCCCTTCATTCAGATGACAGATTTCCGGCTGGATCCCAAGCGCGCTGAGCAGTCGCCATCCGCCGATTCCGAGGAGAAGTTCCTGCTTGAGGCGCAGCTCCGGCCCGCCGCCATACAGCTCGCTGGTAATTCCTCGATGAGCGGGGAAGTTCGCCGCGTCATTGCTGTCCAGCAGGTAAAGCTTGACTCTGCCGACCTGGACCTGCCAGGCGCGCAGCCAGACCGAGTATCCGGGCAAAACGATCTCCAACCGCAGCCACTCCCCGTTCGGGTGGCGCAGAGGCGTGATCGGCAGCTGCCCAGGGTCGTTATACGGGAAGAGAGCCTGTTGCACTCCGTCCTTGTCGATCACCTGGCGAAAATAGCCTTGCTGGTAGAGTAACCCCACGCCGACCACGGGCACGCCCAGATCGCTGGCGGCCTTGAGTTGATCGCCGGCCACATTGCCAAGCCCGCCCGAGTAGATGGGCAAGGCCTCGCTCAACATGAACTCCATGCTGAAATAGGCGACGCAGGTCAGGGAAGTCCGCGGATGGTTCTCCTGAAACCACGCGGAGGCCTGCGACGATTGCCGATGAGTCTTGACCAGGTCATCCACGTGCTTGCGGAAGGCGGGGTCGGCCAGCACGCGCTCGATCTGGTCTCGGGAGACGGTCTGGAGGACGACCCAGGGGTTGCTCGTGATCGCCCAGAGGTCGGGATCAAGCTGTCGCCACACCTCGTCCGTAGCGTGATTCCACGACCAGCGCATGTCCAGGGCGAGTTCCGCCAAAGAATCGAACCCCTCGATTTCGGTGGGTAGGAGGTTGTAGATCGGGTGGCTGACGCGGGTTATGTTGCTCATGACTTCTCCCTCGGAGCCGACGCGGCCAGAGCATCGCCGACGATCGCCTGCGCTTCCTCCACGATGCGGCGCAGATGATCCGCTCCCCGGAAGCTCTCGGCATAGATCTTGTAGATTTCCTCGGTCCCGGACGGACGCGCCGCGAACCAACCGCTCTCCGCCAACACCTTCAAGCCGCCGATGGGAGCGTCGTTGCCTGGCGCGCGGGTGAGGATGGCCTGAATTCTTTCCCCGGCCAGATCCGTGGACCGGACCTGCTGCGCCGAGAGTCCCTCCAGAATCTCCTTCTGCTCGGGCGTAGCCGTCGCGTCGACGCGGTCGTAAACAGGCTCGCCGAACTCGCGCGTGAGTTCGCGGTAGATCTCGCCGGGATCGCGATCCATCCGCGCCGTGATCTCCGCCGCAAGCAAAGCCGGGACGACTCCGTCCTTGTCCGTCGTCCACACACTGCCATCCAGACGGACGAACGACGCACCCGCGCTTTCTTCGCCGCCGAAGCCAAGCGAGCCGTCGAGTAGGCCATCGACGAACCACTTGAAACCGACCGGCACCTCGTAGAGCTTCCGGCCAAGCTTCGCTGTGACGCGATCGATCATCTGGCTGCTCACCACCGTCTTGCCCACCGCCGCCCCCTCGCCCCAGTTTGGCCGGTGTCGGAAGAGGTAGAAGATGGCGACCGCAAGGTAGTGATTCGGTGGAAGCAGCCCCGTGCTCTTGGTGACAATTCCGTGCCGGTCATGGTCCGTGTCGCAGGCGAAGGCGATCTCGAAGCGGTCCTTCAGGCCGATCAAGCTCTGCATCGCACAGGGCGAGGATGGGTCCATGCGGATCTGGCCGTCCCAGTCCACCGTCATGAAGCGGAAGGTCGGATCGACTTCCTGGTTGACGACGGTGAGGTTCAACCCGTACCGCTCGGCAATCGGACCCCAGTAGTGGACCCCGGCGCCGCCGAGCGGATCCACGCCGAGGCTGATCTTCGCCCCGCGAATGGCATCCAGATCGATCACATTGCCGAGATCCCTGATGTAGGCGTCCAGGTAGTTATGCCGGTGCGTCGTGGAAGCGTGCAGAGCTTTCTCGAAAGGATATCTCTTCACCCTCCGCAGGCCATTCTCGAGAAACTCGTTCGCCTTCGATCCGATCCAGTCGGTGACGACGGATTCCGCCGGCCCTCCGTTCGGAGGATTGTATTTGAGCCCGCCGTCCTGGGGAGGATTGTGCGAGGGCGTGATCACGATACCGTCAGCGAGCCCCGTCTTGCGCACGCTGTTGTACGTGAGAATCGCGTGGGAAATGGCAGGGGTTGGCGTGTATTCATCGCTTTCCGGGAGCATGACTTCCACTCCGTTAGCCCGGAATATTCACGAAATCTGACAAAACAAAAGCCTCCGCGTGGTAGAAAGCAGTTGCCACACCGTTTTCCGCCACAAAGGAGGCTTTCGCGTGACGCAGCCTACCACAACAGAGTGCTTGCTGTTTCCTGATCTTCTCCGCAGGCCCGTCATCGCCTGTTTCGACGTCGATCACGGCAGCTCGGACGGTGGCGCGATCCTGCTCA
>JAIQFR010000045.1 GCA_020073205.1 Terriglobia bacterium | reverse complement strand
TGGACGACTACCGGGTCCTCCGGGCGGACTCGTCGCGCACCGTGATCGAGGCCTTGAGGTACCGGAGACCGGATCTCCTCGTCCTCGACCTCCGGATGGCCGACGCGGAAGGCGGCGTGCCGCTCATCGAGAAGATCCAGGAGATCTTTCCCGGCAGCCGGATCCCGATCATCGGCCTCTCCTCCGATCCGAGCGCCGACCCCGAACGGCTCACCCACCTCGGCGTCGACCGGTTCATCACGAAGCCGTTCAGCCTGAGCCTCCTCCGCAGCGTGGCCCGGGAGCTCCTGGACGCCTACCGGCCGGCTTGAGGAGCGAGCGCCCGCCGGTTTGACACCGGGAGCTTCCGCAACCTATCCTCGCCGAGGAGGATTCGCGTGAGCCTCTTCTCCCGGAGCCGCCGGAATTCGGTGCACGTGGCGCTCCGGCGGGGGCTGACGGCCGTCCTCCTGTTCGTGGCGCTGGCCGCCGCATCCGCCGGCTTCGCCGCCACCGGAGAGGAGGAGGCCCGGCGATCGGCTCGCCTCTTCGGACAGGCTCTCACCAGCGGCCAGGCGTCCAGGCTCCGACCCATCCTCCCGTCCAGCGGCAAGATCCACCTCGCCGTGTCGCGGCTGGTCCCCGAGGAGGGGTACTTCGGCGCGAGCCAGGTCGAAGCGCTCATCGCGGATTTCCTCTCCCAGGGCTCGGTCCGCTCGTTCGAGGTGCTGCGCCTCGAGTCCGACGGGAAGACCAACGCGCTGGCCCGCGCGCGCGCGGTTTTGACCGACCGCGAGGGCCGGCCGGTCCGTCTCGGCATCCACCTCTCGTTCCAGACCGAGGACGACCACTGGGTGGTCAGGGAGATCAAGGAAACCCTCGAATGAGCGGGAGTCGGAACGGCGAATGATCCGGCGGTTCGGGAGGGTCGCGCTCCTCTTCGGGCTGCCTCTCGCGCTCCTCCTCGCAGGAGAGATCGCCGCGCGCGTCGCGCTCGACCGGGACCCGGACGCGGTGCAGCGCGATCTCCTGGCGCAGGCGGGCAGGCTGGACGTCCTGTTCCGGCAGATCCTCGCCGCCGCCGCCGAGAGCGCCCGGGTCGCGCTCGACCGTTCTCCCGCCGCGGCCTGGGAAGCGTCGGGATCGGGACCGCTCGCGGGACGGCTCGAAGGGGTCGGGCTCCTCGACGCGACGGGAGCGTACGTCTCGTGGGAGGGGCGCCCCGACCGCTTGCGGCCTCCCGTCACGGGCTCCGGACCGGTTTGGGAGATCCAGGTCGAGGGGCTCAGCCGGCGCCTCGTGGTCGCCTCCGCGCACGACCTCGCCGGGCGCGCCGGAGCCGCCACCTACCTCCTGGACTCGCCGCAGCAGGATCTCCGGTTCTCCGCTCTCCTGCCGAGGTCGCTCGCCTCGGGCCCTCTCAGGTCCGTCGACTTCCGCGACGTGGACGAGCCCCGCGGAGATCCCACGGAAGCCATCGGCGACGGCCGCCCGCTCTTCCGCGGCGGCCCGGTCGCGACGATCTACCAGCCGCTCCGCTCGCCCGGAGGCGACGTGCTGGCGGTGGCGAAGCTGGAGGAGGTGCCATCGGCTCACCGCGCGGCGCAGCGCCGCTCCTTAGCGGGCGCGGCCGCCGCGGTCCTGTTCTGCCTGCTCGCGGCCGGCCTAACCGACGGGCTCCGGACGAGCCCGCGACGCGGCGCGGTCCTGGCGATCGTGGCGGTGGCGGCCGGACGCACGGCCCTCCTGCTCTCCCGCGTCACGGTCCAGTTCCTGCCGCGGGAGATGGGATCCGCCAGCGTGTTCGGCTCGGCCCAGGGGTTCGGCCTGCTCGGCTCGCCCGCCGACCTCGTCCTGACCAGCCTCGCCGTGTTTCTCGTCGTGCTCGCGCTCGAGCGCGCGCTCCGAGACGCCGCGGCGACCCGGCCGCGCTCGGCGATGGCGGCCTCGCTGGCTTCAGCCCTCGTGCTCGCGGCGCTCGTCGGAATGCTGTCGGCCGATCTCGCCAGGGACGCCCGGGTTCCCCTGCTCCACTTCGACGCGCTCCCCCGCTCGCCCGGGCAGGTCCTGCTCCTGCTCGGTCTCGGTCTCGCGATCCTCGGCGCCGCGGAGCTCCTGGCCCTTTCCTTCGTCGCCCACCGCGGCGCCCGGGCGGCCCGGGCGCCGCGGCTCGCGGTGGCGGTCGCGGCGCTCCCGATCGTCGTGATCGCGAGCGCCGCGCTCCTCCAAACCGCGGACCGGGCAGCAAGGGAGAGGCTGCGGTCCGAGTTCGCGCCCCAGGTCGTCGAGCAGTCGCCGAGGCGGCGACTGGCGCTCCTCGCGGCGGTCAGGGAGGCGGCGCAATCCGACGTCACGGCCGAGGCGGTCTCGGGTCCGAACGCCCCGCGCGACGAGTACGCGGCCTACCTCGTCTGGGTCGACGGCGACCTGTTCCACGCCGGGTACAAGTCTTCGCTCGACGTCTACGACGCCACCGGCCAGCGGCGGAGCCACTTCGGGTTCGATCTGCCGCAGCTCTCCGAGGAACCTCCCGCGGCGGAGGGTCAGGCGGCGGTCTCGGTGCGCGAGGAGGGGTCCCCGCTCGGCGCGATCAAGCAGCGTCTGCTCCACGCCGAGGCTCCGATCCTGGACTCGAGGAAGGCGCGGATCGGCACGGTGGTCGGCCACGTCCTGGACGAGCCGGACAACCTGCCGTTCCTTCCCGCCTCCCTGACGTTCCTGTCGGCGCTCGGCCCGGGCGCCGCGCGCCTCGTCGCGGGCGAGGCCACCGGCGGCCCGGACTACATCCTGTACGCCGAGGACGGCACCGTGCTGCTCTCGACGCTCAACCAGCCACCGGCCGCGGAGGGCGCGCTCCGCGAGGCGGGAGGCGCCGGACGCACGGTGGGAATCGAGGTGGGAGGACAACCGTACCTCGCCCTCCCGCTGCCGGCCGCGGGGCGGCTCCACGTCCTGCTGCTGCCGGAGCTGACCGTCCTCGACGAGCTAGGCGCCATGGTGCGGCTATCGATCCTCTCCCTCGCGCTGCTCGCCGCCCTCGCGGCCGCGCCGTATCTCGTGCGGGGCGGAGGGGTCCGGCTCCTGTTGGACGGCCTGAGGTCGTCGTTCTACCGGAAGCTCCTCGCCGCGCTGCTCCTCGCCTCGATCCTCCCGCTCCTCGGCCTCGCGGTCTTCGTGCGCGGGACCATCGAGCGACGGGCGGACGCCGGGTTCGTCGAGTCCACCGCGCACCTCGCGCGGATCGTGAGCCGCGTGGTGGCGGACTGGGTGGCGGTGCAGGCGGAGGGCAAAGGCCCCGTCACGGGGATCAACGACGAGATCCTCCAGTGGCTGCGCCGGATCGTCGGCCAGGACATCCACCTGTACGAGAACGGCGAGCTCGCCGCGACGTCGCGCCGCGAGCTGTTCGCCTCGGGTTTCCTGCTCCCGCGTCTTCCCGGGGAAGTCGACCGCCGGGTCGTGCGAGGCGGCCTCCCGTTCCTCCTCCGCCAGAGCGAGTCCGGCCCGATCCCGATCCCCACCGTCTACGCCCGCGTCCACCTCGCCGGCCCCGACCGCGGGACCGTGGTGGCCGTGCCGGTGGTCTTGCAGCAGCAGGGGGTCGCGCGGTCGGTCGCTCGCATCGTGGAGCTACTCCTGCTCGCCACGGTCGTCCTGGCGGGCCTCCTCGCGGCGGCGGCGGCGGTCATCGCGGGGACCGTGGCCCGGCCGGTCCGGGAGCTGGTGGGCGCCGCGTCGAGGATCGCGGCCGGCGACTACGATTTGCGACTTCGCGCGAGAACCCGTGACGAGGTCGCCGGCCTCGTGGAGGGATTCAACACGATGGCCGCGGCCCTCGCGGCCCAACGCGCCGACCTCGTGGCGCGAAAGGACTACATCGAGGCGCTGCTGACGCACGCGACCGCCGGGGTCGCGTCGACCGACGCGGCCGGACGCGTCGTCACCCTGAACCCCGCGGCCGTGACGCTCCTGTCGCCGCCGTCCGGCCCGCCGCCGCGCATCGGGGAGACGCTCGAGGCCGCGGTCGGCCGCGACCCGGAGCTCGCGCCCCTCGCGGCGGCGCTCGCGGCCCCGTCCCCCGCCCCGGGCGAGCCCGTCGAGGTCGATCTCGTTCGCGCGGGGAAGCCCCTGAGGCTCCGTCTGGTCCGCGTCGATCTGCCGGACCCGTCCGGAGGCCCGCCGGGCGCCCTCGTGCTCCTCGACGACGTCACCGATCTGATGCGGAGCAACCAGCTCGAGGCCTGGGCCGAGATGGCCCGCGCCATCGCCCACGAGATCAAGAACCCGCTGACGCCGATCCAGCTCTCCGCCGAGCACCTGACGCGCCTCCTGCGGGAGCGTCTGCCCCAGCCTTCGCCCGAGATCGACGCGTGCATCGACAACGTGACCAAACAGGTCCGCGCGCTGCGGGAGATCGCGGCGGACTTCTCTGGCTACGCGAAGCTCCCGACGCTCCGTCTCGAGGCCATCGACCCCGTGGCGTTCCTCGGCGAGATCGCGGCGACCTACCGCTCCGGCAGGCCGCCGGGGATCACCGTGGAGGAGCGTTTCGAGCCGGCGCCCCGGATCGCCGCGGACCGGAGGGCCCTCGGCCGCGCGATCGTGAACCTGGTGGAGAACGCGCTCCAGGCGATGCCCGACGGCGGGACGCTGACGTTCGCGGTTCGTCCTTCCCCGGGCGGCGGAGCCACGCTCACCGTCCAGGACACGGGAACCGGCCTCGATCCCTCGGCGCGGCGCCACCTGTTCCAACCCTACTTCTCCACGAAATCGTCGGGCACGGGGCTCGGCCTCGCCATCGTGCGGCGCGCCGTCGAGGCCCACGGCGGCACCATCGAGGTCGAGAGCGTGAAGGGCGAGGGAACGGCGTTCCACATCCGGCTGCGGGCGGCGTAGTCCCTCCGGATCCTCCCCGCTTGTTTTCCCGCCGGATCCTCCCCGCTTTGATGGGTTCAGTTAGTGGGGCTTCGATCGACCTCGAGGTAGCGACGATCTCGATGGCGATCGCACCGACGAGCCAGCGGCTCACCCCGTGGTGGCGAGGGAGTCCGCGAATGGACCCATCAAAACGGGGAGGATCCGGCGGCAGCCCCACGCTATACTCCTGGCGATGACTGATGCTGCGCATCCTCCCCGTCGCTCCACCGCGCGGAATCCCTGGTACGCGGAGGGGCTGCGCTTCGCCTGTCTCCCGGACTGCGGCAAGTGCTGCACGCGCCACGGCGAGTACGACTTCGTGTACCTCGACCCGGACGACGTGGTCCGGCTCGCGGCGCACCTCCACCTCGACGGGGAATCGTTCCTGGAGAAGCACGCCGCCGAGGACGACGGGTACGTGATCCTGCGCATGGACGGACCGTCCTGCCCGTTCCTCCGCGGTACCGCGTGCTCGGTGTACGAGGCCCGGCCGACCCAGTGCCGCACGTTCCCCTTCTGGCGGGAGAACGTCAGGAGCCGCACGGCGTGGGAGCGGCTCCGGGACTTCTGCCCCGGCATCGGCGAGGGAGACCTTCACGGGGTCGCGACGATCCGCTCCGTGACGGCCAGGAAGCCCGAGCCGTGAAGGAATGACGCGGCTGCTCGCCCGGCGGCTCCTCGCGGCGATCCCGACCCTGTTGGGCGTCCTCACCCTGGTTTTCGTCCTGGTCGAGTCCGCGCCGGGTGACCCGGCCGCGAACCTCCTCGGCGGGGACCGCCCCGTACCGAAGGAGGTGCGGGCCAGGATCGTCGCGGCGTACGGGCTCGATCGACCTCCCGTCGAACGTTACCTTCGCTGGCTCGGCGCCGTGGCGCTCCGGGGCGAGCTGGGATGGTCCATCTCGCGCGGGCGTCCGGTGACGCGGGTCCTCGGGGAGGCGCTACCCGCCACGCTCCTCCTCGCGGGAGCGGCCCTCCTGGTCCACCTCGCGGCCGGGACGGCGCTCGGCGTGGCGATGGCGCGCTGGCACGGCCGTTGGCCCGACCGCGCGCTCGGCGCCGTCGGCCTCGTCCTGTACTCGTTGCCCGCCTTCTGGGTCGGGCTGATGGCGATCCTCGCGCTCTCCCTGGGCCTCGGACTCTTCCCGCCGGGCGCCACGCACTCCGTCGGCGCCGAAACGTGGGCGCCGCTCCGGCGCGCTCTGGATCTCGCGTGGCACCTCGCCCTACCGGCGGGGATACTCGGGTTGACCTCGGCGGCGGCGCTGGGTCGCTTCGTGCGCTCCGGGATCCTCGCCACGCTGGGAGAGGAGTTCGTCCGGGCCGCCCGCGCGAGGGGCGTGGGCGGGAGCAGGCTCCTCCTGGGGCACGCGCTCCGGAGCGCGCTCCTTCCCGCGATCACGCTCCTGGGACTTTCGCTGCCTGTGCTGGTCTCGGGCTCGCTCGTGACCGAGGTCGTCTTCGCATGGCCCGGGATGGGGCGGCTCGCGTTCGAGGCGATCCTCGCGCGGGACGTGCCGGTGGTCCTCGCCGCGACGCTCCTGTCCGCGGTGCTCGTCATCGCCGGGAACGTCGCGGCGGACCTCGCGATGGCGGCGGCGGACCCGCGGATAAGGGCCGGCCGCGCCGGGGGCGGCCGGTGAGGCTCACCGGGCGCGTTCTGGGCGCCGGGTTCCTCGCGGCCGTCGTCGCCGCGTCCGCCCTCGCGCCGATCCTCCACCTTCGCGACCCTGCGGCCCAGCCGGACGGCCTCGTGCTCAGGGATCTGCCACCGCTCTCCCGGGTCGACGCCGTGCGGCTCGCGGGGGGCGGGCTCCTCTACGCCCATGAGGTGCGCGCCGAGACCGACGGCTCGGTCAGCGTGCGGCGAGGGGCGACGTGGGAGCGACTCGCGCCCTCGGCCCTCGCCGGACCGGCTCCCGCCGACTGGCATGCCCGCCCTCGGTTTTCGCTGGGGACCGACGGCTTCGGGCGGGACCTCCTGAGCCGGCTCCTGTACGGAGCGCGGGTCTCGCTTCTCGTCAGCCTGCTCGCGGCGCTGCTCTCCGTGACGATCGGCGCCGCTGCAGGGCTCGCCGCCGGCCTCCTCGGAGGCGTCGCCGACGGCCTGCTGATGCGGGTCGCCGACGTGTTCCTGTCGGTGCCGCGCCTGTTCTTCCTGCTCCTGCTGGTCGCGCTGTACGGGCCATCGCTCTCTGGCACCGTCCTGGTCCTGGCGGCGACTTCCTGGATGGCCGCGGCGCGGCTCGTCCGGGCGGAGATCCTGTCCCTTCGCGAACGCGACTTCGTGAGGGCGGCGGAGGCGGCCGGCGCGTCGCGGGCGCGGCTCGCGCTGCTGCACTTGCTTCCCGGGGCGGCCGCGCCGCTCCTCGTGGAGGGGACGCTCCGTGTGGCGAGCACGCTCCTCCTCGAGTCCTCCCTCTCGTACCTGGGGCTCGGCGTGCCTCGCCCGATGCCGTCCTGGGGGAACCTGATTGCCGACGGGCGCGACACCCTCCTCGGCGCGTGGTGGATCGCGACGCTTCCGGGCTTCGCGATCGCGGCGACCGTGCTGGCGGTCCACGCGGTCGGAGAGGGGCTGCGCGATCGCATCGATCCCAAGACCGCTACGAGGGCGTAGCTCCTACCCCGGCTCGTCGAACCGCCGCTCGGCGCGGCGGACCGCCGCGACGAAGTCCTCGAGACGGTCGAGGTTCGTCTTCCCCGGGACGAACTCGACGCCCGACGTCGCGTCCACCCCGTACGGTCGGGCCTCCACGATGGCGGCCTCCACGTTCCCGGGATCGAGTCCGCCCGAGAGCAGGATCCGGCCGTGGACCGAGAACGCTCGCGCGTGCCGCCATCCCGGGACCCCGGCGTCTCCGGGCCTCCCGCCGGCGCGGGACCAGTCCAGGAGAAACGTGGTGCAGGCGTACCCCTCGAACGCGTCACCCGTGAAGGCGGGACCGATCCGGAGCGTCTTGTACCAGGCGGCCGGGCGGAGCGACTCGCAGTAGGCGGGAGTTTCGACGCCGTCGAGCTGGAGCGCGGTCAGCCCCACCTTCCTCGCGATCTCGAGGACCCGGATCAGCGGCGCGTCGGCGAACACCCCCACCTTCGCGAGGAACGCGGGGAGCCGCTCCACGATCCGGCGCGCGTCCTCCGGGTCGATGCATCGCCCGCGCTCTCCCGAGAAGTGGAACCCGAGGGCGTCGACGCCCAGGAGCGCCGCCTCGATGGCGTCGCGCTCCTCGGTGATCCCGGAGACCTTGACGAGGACGCGGCTCACTGGACCGCGAATTTCACGAAGACCGGGTCGGGCAGCTCCGGAGCCCGCATGAACAGCTCGAATCGCTTCCCCACCACCCCGGTCTTCGGCCGCTGGAAGTAGATGTAGTCCACGATGTAGCCGAACTTGGGTAGCCCCAGCGTGTCCCGCACCAGTGTCGAGTCCAGCGTGCTCGCGGGCGCGAGGCGGGTCGGACTGAACTTGCTCGGGTACTGGACGAACGCGCCGAACCGGTTGAACACGATCTCGTTCAGCTCGGCCAGCTGGCGGTCGAGGTCGAGGAACTCGTAGCCGTCCATCAGCTCCTTCGGCTCCGCGCAAGGATAGGCGTTTCCTTCCTGGTCCCGAAGGGTGAACGACTCGCGGGAAAGGGAGATCTTCTTGAGGCCGCGGTTCGCGACGCAGATCTCCAGGGGGATGTAGCCTCCCTGCTCCCGGTAGCGAGTCGGCTTCGTGTCGACGATGAACGACACGAGCTTCCCTTCCTCGATGAACGCGAAGGTCGACAACTTCCGGTCGAGCCCCCTGAGGTCCACCTTCTCGCCGGGGGCCACGCGCCGCTCGGCGCACGACGCCGCGCCGAGGACCAGCGCCAGGGCGAGCACGAGCCGCAACGGGATTCGCATCGATCACCTCCCCGGCGGTCCCCAAGAAGCCGGACGCGCCCCGCCGAGACTATGCCCGGCTCGCGGAGGCGTCAAGGCGGCTGGGGTCAGAGCAGCGAGACCGGATCCACGTCCACGCGGACGGCGCGCCGGGGGACCTTCCGCTCCGTGGACGCGAGCGCGCGGTCGACCGCGCTCACGAGGCGCCTCCGGCCCGCGGAGCGGACGAGGATCTGGCTCCGGTACTTTCCCTTGAGGCGCTCGATCGGCGCGGGCCCGGGTCCGGACAGGATCAGCTTCCCCTCCCCTTCCCGCTCGAGCGCCTCCGCCAGGACGGCGGACCAGGCCGAGGCCCTTCCCGGGTCGCGGTCCTCCACGACGATCTCGACGAGCGCGGTGAAGGGCGGGTACCGGAGCGCCCTCCGGTAGCCGATCTCGCGCTCGTAGAACGCCTCGTAGTCCTGCGTCGCGGCGGCGCGGAGGATCGGGTGCTCGGGGTCGAACGCCTGGATCACGACGCTTCCCGGCGTCTTCCCGCGCCCCGCTCGTCCCGCGACCTGGGTGAGCAGCTGGAACGTGCGTTCGGCGGCGCGGAAGTCGGGGAGGCCCAGGGTCTGATCCGCGGAGAGCACGCCGACCAGCGTGACCCCGTGGAAATCGTGACCCTTGGCGATCATCTGCGTCCCGACCAAGACGTCGACCTCCCTCTCGTCGAAGCGCCTCAAAAGCGCCTCCTGCGCCCCGCGGCGCCGCGTGGTGTCGCGGTCCATGCGGGCGATCCGCGCGCCCGGCAGGGCCTCCCTGAGGTCCGCCTCGATCCGCTCGGAACCCTCGCCGATCGCCGTGAGGTGCTCGTTCCCGCACGAGGGGCAGCGCGCGGGCAGGGTCCGCTCGAAGTCGCAGTAGTGGCAGCGCAGCCTGCGAGCGGAGCGGTGCCACGTCAGCGCGACGCTGCACCGGGAGCACGAGACCCTTACACCGCACGCCGGGCAGTGGAGCGCCGAGGCCCAACCCCGGCGATTCCTGAGCACCAGCGCCTGGTTCCCTCCCGAGAGGCAGGCCCTGAGCGCTTCGGCGAGGTCGCGGGAGAGAGGGCGCACGCCCCGCGCGTCGCGGTACTCCCCCCGCATGTCCACGATCCTCACCTTCGGCATCGGCCGGTCCTCGACCCGCCCCCCGAGACGCACGAGAGCGTACCGTCCTTCCCTCGCGTTGCGGAACGACTCGAGAGACGGGGTGGCGGACCCCAGGACCAGCAAGGCGCGCGCCTCGCGTGCGCGCACGACGGCGAGGTCACGACCGTTGTACCTCGGCGTGTCCTCCTGCTTGTAGGAGCCGTCCTGCTCCTCGTCCACCACGATGAGACCGGGATCGGGGATCGGAGCGAACACCGCCGATCGGGCCCCGACGACGAGTCTCGCCTCCCCGCTCCGGACGTGGTCCCAGGCGAGGCGGCGCTCGGCGGGCGCGAGACCGCTGTGGAGGACCGCGAGCGATTGCGGGAACCGGCGCGCCAGACGGGACACCAGGAGCGGGGTCAGCCCGATCTCAGGCACGAGGTACAGCACTCCGCGTCCCTGCGCGAGCGTCGCCTCGGCCGCGCGGAGGTAGACCTCGGTCTTCCCCGACCCGGTGGCGCCGAACAGGAGGAACGGCGCGTACTCCGTCCGCGGAATCGCGGGGAGGATTCGATCGAGGGCCGCGACCTGGGCCGGCGTCGGCACGACGCGCGGCTCGGCGGGGAGCACGGGGTGCGCGACGGGGGCTTGGGGCGGGGCCGCGCCTTCGACCCGCTCGACGAGACCGAGCCGGACGAGGTCCGCCAAGGCGCCCCGGAGCGCGGAGCCGAGCCGCCCCGCCGGGACGGGGCTCCCGTCCTCCGGCAGCGCGAGGAACGTCCTCAGCCGAGCCGGAGCGCGTGCCGAGATCGATGAGGCCGAGGCGCCCGGGGCCCGCCGCACGCGGAGCCGCGCGGCGGGGGCCCGCGGAATCGGTGGGATCGCCGCATCGATCGCCTCCCCCCACGAGCAGAGATAGTAGTTCGCGGCGAAGCGGGCGAGATCCAGGACGTGAGCCTCGACCGGGGGCTCCGTCGCGATCACCGATTCGATGTCCCGGACCTCGAGGTCCGGCGACGGCGCGGGCGCGGGATACTCCACCACGGTGCCCAGGATCTTCCGGGGACCGAACGGCACGCGGACGCGGGCGCCGATCGTCAGGGCGCTCCGCGCCTCGAGGCCGACCCGGTACGTGAACTCGCGTCGGACGGGAATGGCGATCGCGATCGTGGCGTAGAGGGGCTCCCCCTCGGCGCCTTCCCCGCTCACGGCGGCGAGTCCATCTTCGCCCGGGCCGCCTTGAGGTCCTCCCAGACCTTCCGGCGGTTCTCGGGGGTGTACGCGCGGAGCAGATAGGCCGGGTGGAACGTGGGCATCACCGGGATCCCGCGAAAGGTCCCCCACGTGCCCCGGATCTGGGTGATCCCGACGCGGGTGCCGAGGAGGGTCTTCGCCGCGGGAGCGCCCAGCGCGACGAGGACGCGGGGCCGGATCGCCTCGATCTGCGCGAACAGGAACGGGACGCACGTGCCGATCTCGTCGGGCTCGGGAGCGCGGTTCTCCGGGGGACGGCACTTCACCACGTTCGCGATGTAGACGTCCTCGCGATCGAGGCCGATGGCCCGGATCATCTCGTCGAGCTTCCTCCCGGCGCGACCGACGAACGGCTCGCCGCGCGCGTCCTCGTCGGCGCCGGGCCCCTCCCCGACGAACATGAGGCGCGCGTTCGGGTTTCCGACGCCGAACACGATGTGGTTGCGGCCCGCGTGGAGCTTGCAACGCGTGCAGTCGCCGATCTCCTCGCGGATCTCCCGGAGCCGCTGCACCGGGTCGCGGGGCTCGTCCGCGGCCGGACCGGTCAAGGTGAAGAGCTCGCCACCGGACGGCACGGCGGGCGCCTCGGTGGACGCGGTGGCCGGAGTCGGCGCCCGCGCCGGCGCGGCCGAGCGGCCAGGGAGATCCGACGTTGCCGAGAGCTCCCTGACGCCGATGTCCCGCAGGTAGGCGAGCCAATCGCCCACCGTCCGGCGGAGATCGTCGCCGGCCGGCGTCCTGCGGCTCACGGAGCCTTGCCCCCGCCGAACACCCGGTCGAGGATCGCGTCGGCGACCTCGGCTTTCGAGGCCTCCGCGACCTCGAAGGAGCCGCCCGCCCGGTCGAGGATCGTCACCGCGTTGCGCGTCGCCTCGATCCCGCGCCCCGGAGCGGACACGTCGTTGGCCACGACGAAGTCCAGATTCTTCGCCTCGAGCTTCTCCCGGGCACGGGCCAGGAGATCCTCCGTCTCCGCGGCGAAACCGACCAGGAGGAGGTCTCCCTTCTCCCGCCCCAGCTCGGCGAGGATGTCCGGCCCTCGCGCGAGCGTCAGGGTGAGACCCTCGGGACCTTTCTTGATCTTCGACGCGGCCGGCTCGGTCACGAAATCCGAGACCGCGGCGGCCATGATCACGGCGTGCGCCCCGGCGCGGGCCTCGAGCACCGCGCGGCGCATCTCGTCGCTGGTGGTGACCCGAACCACCTCGACCCCGTGGGGCGGCGCGAGCTCGACCGGGCCGCTGACCAGCACCACGGCCGCGCCTCGTCGAGCCGCCGCGGCGGCCAGCGCGTAGCCCATCCTCCCCGACGACCGGTTGGACAGGAACCTCACGGGATCGATCGGCTCCCGGGTCGGGCCCGCGGTCACCACGATCCTCTTCCCCGCGAGCTCGAGCGAGCGTCGAGCGGCCGCGAGCGTGGCCGCGACGATGGCGTCGGGCTCCGCCAGGCGACCCCAGCCACTCTCCCCCTCGGCGAGCCAGCCGGTCGCGGGGTCCACCACCAGCACCCCGCGCGCCAGGAGCGTTCGCAGGCTGGCCTGCGTCGCCGGGTGGAGCCACATCCGGGTGTTCATCGCGGGAGCCACCACGACCGGGGCGGTGACGGCCAGGTGGAACGTGGACAGGAAATCGTCGGCGATCCCCGATGCGAGCTTGGCGAGGATGTTCGCGGTCGCCGGCGCCACCACGAGCGCCCCCACCCGGCGCGCGAGGTCGATGTGCTGGACCGCCTCCGCTGCGGCGAGGTCGAACGGGTCCAGCAGGACCTTGTTCCGCGAGAGGGTCTCGAGGGTCAGCGGTGTGATGAAGCGGGTTGCGTTGGCGGTCATGATCACCTGGACCGCCGCGCCGGCGCGGTCCAGACCGCGCACGATCTCGCAGGCCTTGTAGGCCGCGATCCCCCCGCTGACGCCCAGCGCGATCAGCATCGATCCCTCGCCGTGCTACGCGTCCTCTCCCCCGACCCCGCCCGAAGCGTCCGGTCCGGCGGCTTCCGCGGCGTCCGGGTCCCAGGCCTCGACGAGCCCCGCCGCCACCTCCTCCTGCGCGATGACCGTCACCTTCCGGTGCTCGGACTTCACGCGCGGGAGCGCGCCCGCCTGGAGCTGCTCGGCTCGCATGGAAGCCAGGGTCACGAACCTGTAGGTGCTCTCGAGGTTCTCGGGGAGCTTGAACATCCGCATCTCTCCTGCGCCCCACGATTAGGGGCTCGGGAACGTGGCCAGGATCTCCTCCGCCTCGGCGCCCAGACGGGGCGCCTTGAGCCTCTCTGCCGTCACGACGGAGCGGAGGTCGTCGGCGGCCCGCTCCAGCCGGTCGTTGATCACCAGGTAATCATAATGCCGATACTCCGCCGCTTCCCGCCGCGCCAGCGCAAGCCGCGTCGCGATCTGCTCCTCCGCGTCGCTCGCGCGGGAGCGGAGGCGGGACTCGAGCGTGGCGTAATCCGGCGGGAGGAGGAAGACCGAGACGGCGGCGATCCCGCATTCCCTCACCTTCCGCGCGCCCTGGACGTCGATGTCCAGCAGCAGGTCGAGCCCGGCCCCGAGCGCCGCCTCGGTCGCGTCCCGTCCGGTGCCGTACCGCCGGCCGAACACGTGCGCCCACTCGAGGAACCCGCTCGATGCGGCCATCGCGTCGAACCGCGCGTCGTCCACGAAGTGATACTCCCGCCCGTCGACCTCCCCCGCCCGCCGCGGGCGGGTCGTGTAGGACACGGAGAACCGGATCCCCGGCACGGCCGACAGGACCCGCTTCGCGACGCTCGACTTCCCCGTGCCCGACGGGGCCGAGATGACGAACAGGATGCCCCGCGCCACCTTCCCTCCCCGTCACTCGAGGTTCTGGATCTGCTCGCGCACCTTCTCCGCCTCGGCCTTGATCGCGAGCGCCGCGCGGCTGACCTCGAGGTCCGCCGCCTTGCTGTTGACCGTGTTGGTTTCGCGGTTGACCTCCTGGAGGAGGAAGTCGAGCCGCTTCCCGACCGGCTCGCCGTCCGGCTCCGAGAGGAGAGCGGCGACCCGGGCCAGGTGTCCTCTGAGACGCACGATCTCCTCGGTGACGTCCGACCGGTCGGCGAGGAACGCCGCCTCCTGCGCGAGCCGCGTCGGGTCGAGCTCGACGCCCTCGCCGAGCGTCCTGAGCCGATCGAGGAGCTTCCGTCGGACCGCCTCCGGCACGCCGGCGCTCAGACGGGCGACCTCCTCCGTCAGCGCCTCCATCCTGGCGACGCGAGAGGAGAGGTCGTCCCGCAGCGCGTTCCCCTCCCGCCGGCGCTCCGCGTCGAGCGCGCCGAGCGCGGCGTCGAGCGCGCGAAACACCGTCGCGATCTCCGCCTCCGCGAGTCCCTGGGCGCCGGTCGGCAGCTCCAGCATCCCCGGAACCTGGAGCATCGCCCCGGGGTCGAGGAGGCCCTCGACGCCGAAATCCTCGCGGAGCCGCCGCGCCGCCGCGACGACCGCCTCCGCCAGCGCGCGGTTGAGCTCGAGCAACGGCGCGACCCGGCTCCCGTCGAGGCGGACATCCGCCTCGATCCGACCTCGCCTTATCCGAGCCAGGATCCTGCGACGGACCTCCCCCTCGCTCGGGAGGAGCTCCGCCGGGAGACGGAGCTTCAGATCCGCGTACCGGTTGTTCAAGGTCCGGATTCCCACCAGGGCGCGAAAGCCCGGGATCTCGGCGGAGCCCTGCCCGAAACCGGTCATGGATCGGATCATGCGCTGGTGATCTCCGCGGCGCGTTGCGCCGGTCGAAGCCAGGATTGGAGCACAGATCGCTCGGAGCGTCAATGGAGCGTGCGGGTTAGCAGCTGTTCGACGACCGCCGAAAGGCCCCTGCAGGTCGAGGAGAGGGGAAGACTGGGAGTCGTGCGACGAGCGGAGTAGCCTCCGATAACGACTGCGGCTCCGGTTGCCTCGATCGGTCAATACTCGGGATATGAATCCTGAGAGCAAGGACGAGACGCAGGAGATTACGAAAGAGTCGGGTGGGCGGCCCTTAGGGCTTCCAGGCATAGATGTAGTTCGCCCGGCCGGCGTCGTGAATGCGCCGCAGGTCCTCGTCCGCGATGACGGTGCTGAACCCCGCACGGACGAGCGCGCCGAGGACGGGCGATGGATCGCCGTACGATGAGTGCACTTCCATGGAGACCGCCCGCACGTCGGTGAGCCAGTCCGTTTCATCGAAGAGCGGGAACTCGCTCCCTTCGATGTCTATTTTCAGAAAATCTACCGTGCCCATCCCATGGCGGCTGCGTAGCTCACGGATCGTGAACCGGTTCCCGCGCTTCTCGGCGAACATGCCGCCCGCGCCCACGAAACCAATCTCCACGGCGTAGCGTGCGAACCCATTCTCGCCCAGGTTGTGCCTGATCACGGGCGCGTACTTGTCCTGGCATTCAACGGCGACGATCCGGTCCGCCCGGGTGGTCATCAGCGACGACAAGGCGCCCCGATTTGCGCCGAGGTCCATCACGTTCCTTGCCTGCTCGTAGACCCACGGAGGTTGCCACTTGAAATAGCAGTCACGGACGTAAATCTCGCGGGCGATTCCGAAGGCGAAGGTGTCCTCCGGGACCTGATCGTCGCAGAACGGGCAGTCGAATGTGAACCGCGACCCGCGATAACGGAATTGCCGCGCCCGGCTTCCCATGACCCGGTCCAGTGGACGCAAGTCGCCGCTGCGCGCGATCCGCGGGAGCATGACCAGAAACCGGGCCAGATAACGCCCGTAGAGGGCCGGACCGAGGACGGAGATCGTCCTGGTCGACAAGACGTTGTTGAGGACTTTCTGAATGGCTTTCATGACGGGGCCCTTGTCCTCCCGTTCCAGACCCGCGGATCGGAGCCGGGCCGGCAGGAGGCTAGCAAAGAGCTCCTTCCAAGACAAGGGCGATGCCGCCGGCCTGCGGGCGAGCGTCAGGGCCGATCAGCTCTCACTTCCGAAACGGCGGGCGGGTTTGGCCCGATCGGTCGCGCCGCTTCGATCCGCCCGGACCTCGGCGAGGGCCGCTGCGGCGGCGCGGTCGAACACTCCCGGCAGCCCAAGCCGGTCCCGAACATCGCGGAGGGCCGAGCGGGCGCGAGCGGAGAACGCGGGGTCCTCGAGGTATCGCCGCAACGCCTCCGCGATCGCCTCAGCCGTGCAGCGTCCCTGAATCAGTTCCGGTACGACTCCCCGGCCCAGAACGAGGTTCGGGAGGGCGATGTGCGGCACGCGGACCAGGAGGCGCGCCAGGAGGTACGTGGCGGGGTTCAGGCGGTACACGACCACCATCGGAAGGCCCGCGAGCGCGGCCTCGAGCGTCGCGGTCCCCGACGCCACCGCCCCGGCGGCGCAAGCGGAAAGGATCGCCGGGTAGTCGCCGTCGTGGATTCGAACGCCGTCGAGCCCCGCGACGCGCGCGAAGGCCTCGAGCGATTCGCGCGGGACGGTGGCGGCACGCGGGACCACGACCCTCAGGTCCCTCCGGTCCCTCAGGAGCAACGCCGCCGCCTCGAGCATGACGGGGAACAGCCGATCGACCTCGCCCGGGCGGCTGCCCGGAAGGAGGGCCAGGATCCGCGCGCCGGGGTCGAGCCCCGCTCGCACCAGGATCTCCTCCCGGCTCCCCTTCGCCGCCGCCGCCGCCTCCACCGCCGGGTGGCCGACGAACGTCACCGGGACCCCCGCATCTTCGTAGAACCGGGCCTCGAACGGGAAGAGCACGAGCATCCTCCGGATCCTCGCCCGGATCGCCCGCAGCCGCCCCCGTCGCCAGGCCCAGACCGACGGGCTCACGAAGTACACGACCGGGAGCCCCGCGCGGGAGGCGCGCCCCGCGAGGCGGAGGTTGAAGTCGGGAAAGTCCACCGGAACGACCAGGTCCGGCCGCTCCCGCTCGATCGCTTCCGTGAGGCGGGCCATCGCCCTGCGAAGGGCGGGGAGGTGCTTCAGCACCTCCACGATGCCGACCACCGAAACCTCGGAGAGGTGCTGAACGATCCGGACCCCGGACGAGGCCATCTCATCGCCGCCCATCCCGAGGAGCTCGACTCCGGGAGCGAGGCGCCGCAAGGCGCGGGCGAGCCCCGCGCCCAGACGATCTCCCGACGCCTCGCCGGCGGAGATCATGATCCTGAGGGGCCGCGTCATGGCGCCGTCGGGGGAGGCCGCGGCTCCTCGACGCCGATCTCGAATTCGACGTCGAGAGCGTCCGTCAGCCGGTCGAGCTCCGACTCGAGACGGAGGCGCTTCTGCTCCGCCTCGTCGTCGCCGGCCTCGCGGGACACGCGGATCGGCGGCCCGTAGAGGAACACGCCGCGGGAGAACGGCCGGGGCAAGAGCGTTCGGTCCCAGGATTTCAAGCGTCCCGCCCGCGCGGCGGAAAACGTGACCGGGACGATGGGCAATCCCGACAGCCTCGCCACCGCGATCACCCCCGCCTTCACCCGCCGACGCGGCCCCTTCGGTCCGTCGGGCGTCATGCCCACGTCGTAACCGCGCTTGACCTTGCGGAGGATCTCCATGAGCCCGGCGGCGCCGCCGCGCGTGCTCGAGCCCTTCGACAGATCGAGGCCGAATCGCAGGAGGATCCTCGCGAGAAACTCGGAATCGCGGTGCCGGCTCGAGAGCACCGTGATCCTTTCCCCCGGGTACGCGTAGGGCATCATCACGAACCGGGAGTGCCAGAAGGCCAGGATGAACTGGCCGGGGGCCTCCCGGGCCTCGTCGAGGAACTCGAGGCCGCGGAACTCGAGGCGCATCGTCGCGTGGAGCAGGCGGATGTACGCGTAGCCGATCCACGGGACGACCGCGAGGGACACCCGCTCTGCCATGGAGTTCAACGCGCCGCTCCGCCTCCCTCGCGGAGTCTAGCGGCCCGGTCCGGGGCGGTCAACGCCGCGCGGACGTTGACGGTCCGACAGGCCGCCGATATCCTCTCCCGTCCGGTGCGGCCGTGGAGCCCTTCATCTCCGTCGTGGTCCCGCTCCTCGACGAGGAGCCCTACATCGAGCGACTCGCGCGGTCGCTGCTCGATCAGGATTATCCGGAGGACCGGTCGGAGATCCTCATGGCCGACGGCGGCTCCTCGGACCGAACGCTCGAGATCCTCCGCAGCGTCGACCGGGAGGGGAGGATCCGCGTCCTCGAGAACCCTCGCCGCACCGCTCCCGCCGCGCTCAACGTCCTTCTGGCCGCCACCTGCGGCGAGGTGATCACCCGGGTGGACGCGCACTCGTACGTGGCACCCGATTACCTCCGGACGATCGCGAGGGTGATGGAGGAGAGCGGAGAGTCCGTGGTGGGCGGACCGGTCCGGATGGAGGCGGACACGCCGTTCAGGCGCGCCCTCGTCGAGGCGCTGTACTCGAGGATCGGGGTCGGCTCGGTTCCGTACCGCACGCTCAGAACCCGCGCCTACGTCGAGTCGCTCCAAACCGGCTCGTTCCGCCGAGAGGTCTTCGAGAAGGTCGGGCCGTTCGACGAGTCGCTGGCCGTGGTCGAGGACCTGGACATGAACACGCGCATCCGCGAGGCGGGATACCGCCTGCTCCTCGACCCTTCGATCCGGTTCTACTACTATCCGCGCCCCGACCTCGCGTCCCTGTGCAGGCAGATCGTCATGGTGGGACGCGTGAAGGCGCGGATCCTGCGCAAGCACCCGGCGATCTTCAAGCTCAAGTACGTGCTTCCCAGCGCGTTCGTGTTGGCCCTCGCGGCGTCGGTCGCGGCGATCGCCGCGCGGCCGCTCGGCGCGCCGCGGCTCGCCGCCGCCGCCGGCGCCGGGTTCCTCGCGGTCTATGGCGCGATCGTCGCCGGTTTCGCCGCCGTGAAGTCGGTCAAGCTCGGGACGGAGGCGGTCCGTCTCCTGGCGATCCTGCCGGCGCTGCACATCGGCTACGGCCTCGGTTTCCTAAGGGGCGCGATCGAGGCGGCGATCCTCCGCGGCGGCGGGCCGGCCGCCTCATGAGCGACCGTCTCGAGGCTCGCCTGCTCCTGGCGATCCTGCGGGAGGACTGGGACCAGGCGGACCACCACGCGCGGGCCAGCCCGCCTTCGCCCGAGCCGTTCCTCTCCCTCTGCCGTACGTGCGATGTCCATCCCTGGGTCCACGCGCTTCTGGATCGCGAGGGGCGTTTCGACATCGTGGGCGTTAAGATCCGGGACGGGCTCCTGAGGCTCCGACGCAAGTGCCGCGTCGACAACCTGCTCCTCCTCGCTCGCTTGGAGCAGGCGCTCGACCTCCTGTCCTCCGCGGGGATCGTGCCGGTGGTGCTCAAGGGGGTCGACGTCATCCACCGATTCGGACTCGAATTCGACGCGCGGACGCTGGACGACGTGGACCTCCTCGTGCTCCCGGCCGACTTCGGCGGGGCGGTCGCGGCGCTCGAGGCGGCGGGCTTTGAGGGCCCCCGCGAGGAGGAGCGGATCCACTGGCTGCGCAGCAGCCACGAGATGCCTCTCAGGAGTCCGGGCCCCGTGCCGGTCTCGTTCGAGATCCACTGGGGTCTGGGCCAGAAGCGCCGGTACCGCGTCCCGACACCTCAGCTGCTCGGCCGGGCGATTCCGCTCGTCGTCGCGGGTCGATCGGCGCTCCGTCTCGAGGATCACGACGCGGCGGCCCACCTCCTGCTCCACCACGTCCAGCACTATTTCGACCGCAGGCTCAAGTGGGCGCTCGATCTCGGCCGAATCGCGCGGACGACCGGCTTCGACTGGCGGGAGGTTGCGGCGCGGCTCCGATCCTGGGGAGGAAGCGCGGCGGCCGGCATGGCGATCCGCCACCTTCGAAGGCTCTTTCCGGGGATCGTTCCCGCAGAGGCGCTGCGCCTGCTCCCGGTGGGCTCGGGCCGGAGGCTCCTCACCGCGCCGCTGCGTTCCGCCTATCCTCTCGACTACTTCGTCGGAACGCGACGGCGGGGGGTCCAGCTGGCGATCGCGGCCGCCCTCTACGAGCACCCCTTCCGGCTTCCGGCGTACCTTCTCCACCGGATCTTGAGGGACCGCCGGGCCGGGGACGATTCACCCGAAAGCGGTTTCCCGGGCTCACGGGACGGGCCCGGCTCCGGTTAGAATGCGCGGCCCGGGCCACCACCGGGCGGGAGGGCATCCGCACGCCATGAAGCTCCGCATCCTGGTCACCGGCGCCGCCGGCTTTCTCGGCTCGCACCTCTGCGATCGGCTCCTGAGGGAGGGGTTCGCCGTGGTCGCCATGGACAACCTGCTCACGGGGTCGACCGACAACATCGCCCATCTCGGCGGGAATCGGGACTTCCTCTTCATCCACCACGACGTGACCGACTACATCTATCTCGACGGCCCGGTCTACGCGGTGCTGCACTTCGCGAGCCCGGCGAGCCCGCGCGACTACGCCGAGCTGCCGATCCAGACCCTGAAGGTCGGCTCCCTCGGGACGCACAAGGCGCTCGGGTTGGCGAAGGCCAAGGGGGCGCGGTTCCTGCTCGCCTCGACGTCGGAGGTGTACGGCGATCCCCTGATCCATCCGCAGCCCGAGAGCTACTGGGGCAACGTGAATCCGGTGGGCCCTCGGGGGGTCTACGACGAGGCGAAGCGGTTCGCCGAGGCCATGACCATGGCTTACCACCGCACCCACGGCGTGGACACGAAGATCGCCAGGATCTTCAACACGTTCGGCCCCAGGATGCGCCTCGAGGACGGGCGGGCCATTCCGAACTTCATCCTGCAGGCGCTCCGAGGCGCTCCGATCACGGTGTACGGCGACGGCCGCCAGACGCGGTCCTTCTGCTACGTCTCGGACCTGATCGAGGGGCTCTACCGGCTCCTCCAGTCCGACCTCCACGAGCCGGTGAACCTCGGCAACCCCGAGGAATGGACGGTGCTCCAGATGGCGGAGGCGGTTCGCGACCTGATGGGATCGTCGGCGCCGATCGTGCACGAGCCGCTGCCCGTCGACGATCCGAAGGTGCGCCAGCCGAACATCTCGCTGGCCAAGGACCGCCTGGGCTGGAGACCCGTGGTGGGGATCCGCGAGGGCGTGAAGACGACGATCGAGGACTTCCGGCGCCGCGCCGCGACCTAGGCGCTCGTGCCGGTCCCCGCCGGAGCGGTCGGCGCCGCGGCGACCCGCTTGCCGCGCTTCTTCCGCCCATCGGAGCCGTAGTAGTAGTACCCGGCGTAGTAGTAGTCCTTCTTGTAGGCGCGATCGATATCCACGTTGTTGAGGATCACTCCGGCGAGATTCGCGCCCACCTTCCGGAACTGGGCGACGCTCCGGCTCACGAGATCCCGGTCGGCCTCGCTGTGCTGGATCACGAGGACCACCAGGTCGGAGATCGATGAGAGCAGCACCGCGTCGGCGAGGGACATGGCCGGCGGCGAGTCGAGGAGGATCCAGTCGTAGGACTCGCGGAGATCGCGGAGGAGCGCGGCGAACCGCTCGCTTCCCAGCAGCTCCGGCGGATTCGGTGGGATCGGGCCGCACGTGATCGCGTGAAGGGACGAGGGACCCACCGTCTTCACGTAGGGCCGCCAGTCGTCCATCCCCTTCGCCGCGGCGAGGTAGTTGGAGAGCCCGTTGTCCCGCTCGAGCTTGAGGTGCACGTGCTGGGTGGGCCGCCTGAGGTCGCAGTCGACCACCACCACACGATCTCCGGCGCTCGCGAGCGCCCGCGCGAGGTTCGCGACGGTCGACGACTTCCCCTCCCGGGGCCCGCTGCTCGTGATCAGGACGACGCGGCGCTCGCGGTTCCTGCTCAGGAAGATCAGGCCGGTCCTCAGGGTCTGGTACGCTTCCTTGACCGCGTTGGAGGCGAACGCATCGTCCTCCGTGAACTTGGGAACCACCGCCAGGGTGCTCAGGTGGAGGAAGCGCTCGACGTCCTCGGGGCTTCGGAACGTGTTGTCGAGGTAATCGAGGAAGAAGACCAGCGCCAGGCCGAGGAACAACCCCATCATCCCGCCGAGCGCCAGATTCAGCCGTTTCTGCGGCTTCACGGGGCTCAGCGGAGGAATCGCGTGGTCGAGCACCGAGACGTTGTTCGCCAGTAGGTCCGCGCCGACCGCTACCTCGTTCAGGGTCTTGTTGATGCTGTCGTAGATTTGTTTCCGGGTTTGGGCGTCGGTGTTGACCACGTCGTACTTGGAAGTGGCCACCCCGAACCGGTAGGACGCCTCCTCGGCCTTCCGGATCTCGTCCTTGAGATACACCTCGTTGCTGGCGGCGAGATCGTATTCCGTCTGGTACTTGCCGAGCAGGAGGGAGACCCGCTCGCGGAGCCGGGCTTGGACCTTCTGGAGCTGCGATACCTTCTCCTGATACACCGGATGGCCGGGCCGGTAGGTGACCTTCGCGCTCTCGAGGTCCCTCTCGAGCTGGACCTTCTGGCGGTTCAGATCCTGGATCTCGGAGTCCTGAGCGAGATCCGGAAGGCCGATGGGGCTGCCGTCGTTCTGCTGGATCTCCTGGATCTTGGAGAGGACCGACCGCAGATTCCCGAGCTTCACCTCGACCACCGACAAGGCCTCGCTGAGCTTCGAGAGCTTGTTCTTGACGATCTCCTTCTGATTCTCCGGGCTGTAGATCGCGGTATCCTCCAAGACCTTGAACCGCTCCTGCTCCGCCTTGCTGAGATCCGCCTTGAGGGGCTCCATCAGCTTCTTGATCGCATCCACCGCGCTCCTGGTGTTCTCACGAGCCCTCTCGAGGTTCCGATCGACGTAGGCGTCTGCGATGGCGTTGGCCCAGCGGGCGATCTCCTCCCGATCGGGCCCCTCGATGCTGATCTCGATGAGGCCGGTTTCCCGCCGAGGATCGACCTTCATCCTGCCGATGAACGCGCCGATCGGGTCTTTGAGATCCTTGAAATCGGGATCGTTCTTGAGTCCCAGCGCCGCGAAGGCGTGCTCGCCCACGACGCGGCTCTTGATGATCTCGATCTGGGTGTTCTGGTAGCGCTCCTCCGCGAACCAGCCGTAGCTCGATACGCCGAGCCCCGAGACGTCCTGGCCGGGACCGACGCGCCTCGCCTGCGGCTGGACCTCCACCACGGCGATCGCGCGGTAGATCGGCGTGCGCAGGAACGACCACCCTGCCGCAACCGCGACGACGAGCGCGAAGGCGGCCAGGACCGTCCACCGCCCCTGCCAGACGATCTTCCAGTAGTCCCGAAGATGAACCTCTCGAATCCCTACCGGGACGTCTGGCTTGCTGCTCGGACCCATGCACTCTCCTCGACCGCCGGATGCCCGGGTGATCCCGAAACGCCACGACGGTACCGCGAATATAGGCTCAGTGTCCCGAGCCATCAACCACGGGACGGCCTGGGGCGCGCCTGGTCACAGAAAGCGGCGCTTCACGATCACGATCTCCCCACCCTTCATCGGGGGATCCTCAATGACTTGGTTTTGGACCTCCTTCATATTGACCACGATGGGGCGCGTCGAGCTACCCTCGTGGAGAATCTGCACGGACTTGTGGTTGGCCCACTCGGTGAGCCCCCCCGCCAGCGCGATCGCCTTGAGTAGGGTCATCCCCCGCTCCACCCGGACGCGCCCCGGCGTGTGGACTTCGCCCTGGAGGTAGACGTACAGCGCGGGCTTGACGTTGACGATGTCGCCACTGGACAGGGGAGGATCGACCTCACCGCGCTCGAAGGACTCACGTTGGACGGTGAGCGTGGTCGGCTGACTGGACCCGTCGGCGGGGGCGCGCGAGATCACGATTTCCTCGCCGGCGTCCTCCGACAACCCACCGGCGTCGGCCACCACGTCCTTGAGCTTCGAGGATCCCTTGAGCGCCACGCGGCCGGGCGTACGCACGTTTCCGGTGACCATGACCCATTTGCTCTTGTACTCGAGCACTTGGATCTCGACCTGCGGATCCACCAGGTAGTCCCGCGCCAGGAGCTCGGTCAGTCGCTCGACCAGCTCACGAACCGTGAGGCCGCTTGCGGTGACATCTCCCACCAGAGGCGCGGTGACCGTCCCGTTCCCCGTGACGACGAGCTGCTGCGTCAGCTCCGGGCGTCCGGTGATGGTCACCAGGATCTTGTCCTCCGGACCGAGGCGGTACGCCTGGGTGGCATCGTCCTCTTGGGGAGCGAGAGAGCCGCGGCGCCGGAGCGTCAGCACGACCGCGGAAGGTTCGTAGGAGATCGCGTTGCACAGGCCGCCCGCCAGCATCAACTCCAAGTGGATGCGGTCCCCGGGCGCCGAGACGACCTTCGCCCCCCGGAGAAGGCCCCCGGAAGCCGCGACGAAATCCAGCGGGTAGGACGCCCCCTTGGGAAGGTCCAGTACGAGCCCGCCCTCGCCCAGCAACACGGAGACTTTCGCGGACGATCCTTCGGGAAGCCCCACGCGAAGCTCAGCTTGCTCGGCGGGCGCCGGTCCCGACTCGCTCCGCTCCACCTCGGCGGCCACTCGACCCAAAGCGGGATTCGCGGACACCGCCGCTAGAAAGAGGACCACCAGCAGGGATCTCTCAGATCCAGCCCAGGACGATTCCGGCAAAGTAGACTCTCCCTTCGAAGCCCGCGCCCAAGTAGTTCGAGTTCCGATGGTTCTCGTCGACCGAGATCCGAACACCCAAGCGCTCCCGAATCATCAGGTTAGCATAAACGCTCGCCCGCAGCGTCCGGTCGACACGCGTGAGGCCGGGCTGCTGTGGAACATTCATGGGAACGGGATCCCCGTAGGTCGCCTCCTGCCACCAACCCTCGATCCCCATGGTCGAATACTGGAGCCACCGCCGCGACAGCCGCAGGTTCGCGGAGTTCACGAGGTAGTAGTTGTTGTTCAGAAAGAAGGACGGCCATGGCCGGCGCTGGAGGCCGAGTTCGAGTTCCGTGCGGCCTCCCGACCGAATGACCAGGCTCGCGTCCGCCACGATCCCGCGATACTCCGATCCCTCGCTCCCAGGAAAGCGAAATCGCCCCCATCCGACCCTCACGAGGAAGGGCTCCCGCTCGCCCAGTTGCCCCTGGAGACCCACCCGGACGACATCGCTATCTTCTTTCCGGAACGGCTCATGACTCCCCGTTGGCTCGTCGGCGAGAAAATGGTCGTACCGCCTTCCCTCGTAATCGCCCACGGCCCAGAAGCGGGGTGAGAGAGGCTCGCGGTAATCCACCTCCGCATCGATTCCGCGGAATTCGAAGAACGCGACCGTCGTCCCCGGGTCGAAGCTCAGCGCTTCGCGTGACAATCGGACGCGGTAGCCGCGATGGCCGAAAACCTCCCGCGCGGCTTCGATCTCGTACGTTGTCAGGTCGAACCCCTGGCCGCGGAACACGACTTCGCCGCCCGGATCGAAGGCCAGGGTCTCCGCGACGCCGAGATTTCGGTTCGCTCGCAAGGAAAGGCGGTCCTGCGTGGAGAAGTTCAACGCGAGATCGATCCCCGCGTCGCGAGAGAGGTTCCGTTCCAGCGGGGTCTTGCCGTAGTCGAGGCGCGTCACCGAGTAATCCAGCTTCAGCAGGCTCTCGCGAAAGGGAAGCGCCGCGACGAGCCCCGGAGTCACGCGGAGTACGCGGTCCGAGATCGTCCCCGAAGACGTGGACGTACTGCTCGCCAGGAAGACGTTCGTGTCGTACGCGAACCCCGAAGTCAGCGAGGGCGCGAGGATCCACGGTCCCACGAGCATCCCCTCGGGGAGATCGGACGCGGCGGACCGGGACGAGGCAGCGGCGCAGGCCGCTCCGAGAACAAGGACGATCGCTAGCTTCTCGAAGGGAGCTACCGGGTATCGCGTGGGGCGATGCATGACGACGTAGACTAGCTCAAGGCGGCAGGGAGCGAAAGGCCGCTGGAACGGGTCATCCTTCGCCGACGATCCGGGGGGCGCCTGCGGACGAGAGCTCCGAAGCCAGCACCGGCCGCCGGTCCCCGCCGCGCGGGCCGCCGCGGTTCCTTCTGACGACCAAGGCGACAAGAACGGACATCGAAACCGCGAGGACCGCCAGCAAGAGGAGTGCGAGCCAGAGACTGTTGACGACGACGATCGCGAGCGCCGCGAGAGCCAGTACGGCGACCACGGCGTAGAGCGAGATCACCGCCCCGCGATGGCTCATCCCGATGTCCAGGAGCCGGTGGTGGAGGTGAAGCCGGTCGGGGAGAAAGACCCGGTGCGCGTTTCGCCAGATGTACGCGAGTCCTTCATCGGACCGGAGGCCCTCGGAACCGACGCGGTATAGCCGGCGCGCGATCGCCAGGCTGGTGTCAAGAATGGGCAGGCCGAGCACGAGAAGGGGCGCGAAGACCGCGACTGCGGTGGGCCCCTTCTGGCTTCCGTGGATGGACGCGACCGAGAGAACAAATCCCAGGAACGTGCTCCCGCTGTCTCCGAGGAAGACGCGAGCCGGATTGAAGTTGAACCACAGGAAACCGAGCAGGCTCCCCACGAGCGCGACGCTGACGCCCACGACACCCGGCTGCCCCATCTTAAGTGCCACCGCCGCGACCGCGATGGTCGTGATGAGCGCGGTTCCAGCCGCAAGACCGTCGAGCCCGTCGATGAGATTGATCGCGTTGGTGACACCGACGATCCACAGTACCGTCAAGGGAAGCGACAAGATGCCCACGTTCAACGATTGGGCCGCGAGCGGATGCGACAGGATCCCGATCCGGAAGCCGCCGATCCACACCGCCACCGCCGCCGCGATCTGGAATAGGAACTTCCATTGGAACGCAACGCCGACGAGGTCGTCTACCAAACCGAGAAGAAATACTCCGGCGGCGGCTGTTCCCAGAGTGATCCAGTAGCCGAGCCTTGGATGGGCGCCGCTGGCGAGATACCCCGACGCGAACCCGGCGTAGACGATCGCCGCCATGAACCCCGCGAAAATAGCGACACCGCCGATGCGGGGGATCGGCTGCTTGTGCACCTTTCGGGGCCCGGGCTTATCTAGCGCTCCGAACCGTCGGCCCAGACGGATCACGACGGGCGTCAGTCCGAACGACACGATGGCCGCGATGAGGAGCGTCCTGAGCCCAACGCCGTACATGCGGTCGGCGACCTCCTTCGTCCTAGCTCACGGCGACCCGGTATATATACGACGACTCGGCGTCGCCCGCAGGATCGCGGACCGCAACGCGCGACCCTGGACTGGCCTGGGATAGAAGCAAACGTCTTGTTTTCTGAGACTTGAGAGGAACAATCCGCGCTTCAGGGATCCCCGACGGCGTCCAATGGGTCTCGCACGTCGAGCCAGGAGCGCATGCAGTCAAGGAGTCCCGGATCCCGAAACGACCGCGGCGTCGTCGATCGGCCTGACGAAGCCGGCCAAACGGTAGAACATCATCAGCCCCGACACGATAAGCAACAGCCGCACGAATCCGGAGGCCCATCCCGCGAGACTTCCCTCGCCCAGCAAAGCCAGTACCAGGAACATCAGGTAAGCCGACTTACGCAGGGAATCCCGGGTTCCGCCCTCACCGTACTTCTTGTAAATCCAGCGGTACACGGCCCCGAGCAGAAACATCCCGATGATCACGCCGGGGACGTGAAAGTTCCAATACAGCTCACCGACCGCCGTCGCGGCGATCTGGGTCTCCCGATCCGTATAGGGGAGGAGGTGGAACGTCCTGCCGAAATCGTGTCCGAGCAAGAGGTTGGGTCTATCCGGCCAGATCGCCTTCGGGATGACGGTCGCCAGCGGTGCAATGATCAGCGTCTTCCCGTACTCGAAATCGACCCACCGGCCGGTCTCGCGGAGGACGGCGGCGGGGGACGTGATGAGCGCGAACCGACTCATGGACGCCAGGACCGACTGCTCGAAGAACGTGCTGCGATCCCATGCCATCGCCGTGCGGACGGTCTGGTCCATCTTCCGGGCGACCGGAAGGCTGCGATTCTGGCTCCGATAGGTGTTGTACACCGGGAACACGACGAACACCCCGACGAGGATGACCGCGGCGATCGTCTTCAGGGGAAGACGATGCCGCGCGTACCAGTATGCGAGGGCCGGTACGAGGAGCAGGATGATCGTGAGCGCCTTCTGACCCACGGTGGCGTAGATGACGCCGGCCGTCATCGGGAAGAAGCAGGCAAAGAGCACGAAGTTCTGCAGCCGCCCGTTGTGTCCCGCCCAGAAACTGTGCCACACCAGGAACCACGCGAAGAGGTAGATGGGGCTGAGCTGAGAGAGCGCCGACGTGAAGACCGGAATTCCCATCCCCCGCGCGAGGAGGCGATTCAAGACCGAGCCCGCCACGTGCCCCGCGAAACCGATCACCCCCGGAATGAAGAAGGGAAGGAGACCCCGCGGGGCGAAGTCGGCGACGACGGCAGGGGTCGTGCGCCGGAAGCAGGTCGCGTAGCCCGCCGTGAACGCGACGTACCCCACGAGCCCCAGCAGCAGCGCCGGTGTGATGTAGGGGGCGAGACACTGGCCCGGGAGCGTCTCCGGGTTGAACTTGACGAAGATCGCTCCGGCACCGAAGTAGAGGAAGTAGACGAGGCTGTAAACGTTGAAGCTCTCGAAGACGTCGAAAGGCCCCGTCTTCCGACGGAGCGACACGTAGACCACCGCGGTGGCCAACAACGCGCCGGCGAGGCCGAACGTGAAAGCATATGGAACGATGGCGACGAGCGCGGACAGGAGAACACCCCCGCAGCAGATGATCGCTGCTCCGAGCGAGCGGGCGGGAATCGCCGGCTCCCTGTAAACCGCGACGGTATCGGTGCCCATGCCGCTCCTTCCGCGCGCAACATCCGGGCGAACCCGCTACGGGCCTGCCCTCCCGGGGCGGGAGGTTAGGAATACCGCGGGACCGTCGTGGAGTCAAATGGCGGCTCACTGCGGCATCTGGCGGCCGTGAACCCTCGCTCGTACGTCAGTCGACGACGCACGCCGGGCGGCTCGCACGCCGCAACAGCCACTCGTAGATCGACGCCATCTCCAAGGCGATGGCTCTCCAAGCGAATCGCGCCTCGACCCACGTGCGGCCCCGCGCGCCCATCTCTCGCCGCTCGTCGTCGCTCAGCGCCATCGCCTCCCGCAACGCCTCGATCAAGGGCGGGACCCCGACGTCGATCCACCAGCCGCATCGCCGGGAGACGATCTCCCCCCACGGCGTGCCGCGAGTCGTGATGACCGGCACCGCGCAGCCGAGCGCCTCCGCGATCACGACACCGAAATTCTCGCTGTGGGTTGGAAGAACGAAGAGATCGGCGCCCTGGTACAGCCGCCACTTGGTGGGCTCGTCCACCGGCCCGAGGAACTCGAAGTCGGCGTCCATTCCGCCTCTGCGCACCGTGTCCTCGACTTCGGCACGGAAGCCGGAGAAGTCCGGCCCCACGACGACGACCCGCCACCCGGCCGGCCTCAACGCAAACCAGGCATGCACCAGGTTGAGCAGCCCCTTCTTCGGATGGATCCGGGAGAGGAACAACACGGTGCGTCGCGTCTTGGGCGCCCGATCCGGCGTCGCGAGACGCGGCACATCGACGCCGCTCGGAACGACCGCGATCGGCTGCCGGAAGCCCAGGGACCTCAAAGCGCGGGCTTCGTCCTCCGCGGTGGCGTGTAGCACGCGTGCCCGCGTGAGGTCTTTCCTCTGATACAACCACCAAGCGATTCGCTTTCGGACCGCACGGTGCCGGAACGACCATGACAGAAGAGCGCCGTGTGGCGAGACGACGAGTGGCCACCCCGTCTTCTCCGCGACGCGGGACGCCGCGTGATTGGTGGGAAGCCAAACGCCGTTGTCGTGGAGCACGCACGGAGCGACACCCGCACCCCGCGACCGGAGGGTGCGGTCGAGACCCGGTACCCAGACGATTCGCGTGCCCCACGACAATCGCCGGGGGAGCAGGGTCAATCGGGCGCCCGGGACGTCGGTCCAGAGCGGTCGTCCGAACCGCGGCCCCATCTCGACCGACACGAGATCGACGTCGCATCCCTCCACGGCCAGAGCGCGCGCCAGTGCCGGGATGGTCTGGGACGGCCCACCGGCCTCGGGGATGAGCGACGCCGCGGTCATGACGACTCGGATCCCACGTCCGGCGGCGCCCGTGGACATGAACCCTCTCCCCTCTTGCAGAACGCGACGCGAAAGGGCGCAAGGCTACTACACGACGGCGGTGGCAACAACCACGAGGACCGTGTCCGTCGGATGCCCCCGCCCCCGACCCACGCGAGGATTCAACCCTTCGGGCGACCGATTCTCGATCGTCCAGCGAGGAGGGGCTCGAACGCCTCGCGCGTCTTGGCGGCGAACACGGCGTAACCGAACGCCGACTCGACCCGCCGTCTCGCCTTGGCGCTCTCCTCCCGGCGGACGTTCTCGTCGGACGCGAGTCGCTCAAGGTAGGCGGCCTGTCGCTCGAACTCGTCCGGTCCGCAGCACAGGCCGCCGCCTCCGTCGAGAAGCTCGCGGCTCCCGTCCTGATTGCCGACGAGGACGGGTACTCCGCAAGCCATCGCCTCCATCGGAGCGAGAGGGATTCCCTCTCCTTTGCGGGTTCCGGCCTCGCTGACGAGATAGAAGGCTCCCGCGGATCGGTAGACGTCCGGAAGGTCGTCCTCGTGGATCGCGCCGGTGAATTGCACGTGCTCGGCCACGCCGGCCTCCTGCGCGAGGGAGCGAAGGTGATCCACGTCGTCGCCCTTCCCCGCGAACACCACCTCGAATTCGGTGGCGGGCAGAGTGGCCGCGAGACGAATCAACCGTTCGCTCCCCTTGTAGCGAGCCGCGGCGACCAGCCTCCCCAGGAACAGCACGCGAAATCGCCCGGTGTCTCGAAGACCGTACCGCAGCAGCACTCCCGGCTTGGCCGGCGCGGGATTGAAGCTCTCGATGTCGACGCAATCCCAGACGACGGTGGGGCGGGTCCGAACGAGGCCGAGGTCCAGCGCGCGGTCGGCACTGTTGTGACAGTCGGACAGGACGAGGTCGGTCCGCCTCAGCGCTTTCCGTCGCAGCCACGAGATGGGAGACCACACCTCGGAGCCGTAGATGTTCTGCACGAGACGGGCCCCGGTGGACCGCGCGAGGGCCCACGCCAGCGGGCCGAGATGGATGAGCTGCGTGAGCATCACGTCGGGCCGACTTCGCCTCACAGCCCGCGCGGATTCCCAGGAGAAGAGCGCCCGGGAGCCGAAGGTGAGCGGGAGCGCGCCGGTCCAGTTCACGCGAAACGGCGTCTCGAGGTCGTCGTCCTGCCGTCCGAGCAGGCTGAAGACTTCCACGGCCTCCTCGCCGAAAGCCTCTCGAAGCGCCTGGATCTGGAAGCGGCCATAGCGGGCGATGCCCCCCTTGTCGAAGACCCCCGGCGTCATGACCAGGAATTTCATCTCATGGACCTCGAATCCTCAGTGCCCGTCAGCGCTCGGACCCTTGGCGAATTCCCCCCGCAGCCGGAGGATCTCCGGCGTCTCGCCCCCGACGCGAACCAGCTCCTCGTAGGCCGTCCTCGCCGCGGCCACGTCCCCTGCCGCCGAGTAGGCGCGCACGAGCGCCGCCCGGGGCGCCGGGTTGTCCGGGGCGTTGAGAATGGCCCACTTCAACGCGCTCACCGCCTCGTCGTGGGCGCCGAGGCGGCTGGCCACCCTCGCGACCTCCATGCACCGCCAGACCACGTTGCCGGCGTCCAGCCGTCTCGCCTCACGGAGGTGGTCCAGGGCCTTCGTGAGATTCCCCTGCCTTTCGGCGATGTCCGCGAGGGACACGGCCCTGTCGAGGGCGAACGCCGGCTCGCGCGCGGCGTCTTCGATGCAGCGGGCAGCTTCCTCGAAGCGCGCTTGGTCGAGGAGCACCAGGCCGAGGTGAAACGACGCTTCCGCGCGCGTCAACGAGTCGATCGGCTCGCGCAGCGCGGCGCGAAGATCCGCCTCGGCCCGTTTCAGGCGTCCGAGACGGCGCTCCATCTGGCCCAGGGCGACGAAGTGGCTCCCTCTGGGGAAGAGCGGGGTCCGGCCGAGGCCTTCGCGGGAGCCATCCACGAACGCCTCCAGGAACGCGCGCGGCAACGCCCCGATGTCGAGCCCGGAATGGAACACGAGCGACGGCTGGACCCGGGCGGACTCCCGGATCGCGACGAGGGCCTCATCCAGGATACCGAGTTCGTGGAGAAGATTGACGAGGTCATCCCGGTGGGCGGCAGTCGAGGGTTCTCGCTCGATCGCCTTTCGGAGGAGCCCGACGGCGACGCGCCCGGCGTGCCCGACGTGGCTCCAGGGCGAGCCACCCAGCGTTGCGAGATCCACGACCCTTCGAGAGCGCGCGGAGCGCTCGACCCTCGCGTACGCTTCCGAGAGGCCCGTCCACGGCCAGCCCGACGACGGACTCAGCGTCGAGGCTTCGAGGTCGCATCCCGCCGCGTCGAGGAGCACCCGACCTGCCTCGGACGTCGAGTTCGCGCGAGCGCTCAGCTCGTCCCAGACCCCGATCTCCCACTCGCCCGAGAGCCAGAGCGCTTCGAATCGGTCGAACCCTTCGGCCTGACGCCTCAGCATCTCCGTCGCGCGGCCCCGGTCGGCGAACGTGACCAGGCTGGAGCCCTGCCACCGTGCGATCCCGGCGCGCACGCCGCGAACGGCGCGGATCAGGAAGATCCCGGCAAGAGCGACGAAGAGGAGACCGGGGATCCGCCGGCTCGCGCGGCGCATCACCCGCCCCTCGGCGGTCGCGCGGGCTCCCGAAGAGCCAGGGCGGCCGCGGTGACGAACAGGAGAGCGTTTGCGGGGATCTGGTGATTGAAGTCCACGGCGGCGTGCAACGAGAGCGAAGCGAGCCCCAGGAGGAGCCCGATGAACGCCGGCCGGAGGTGGGCATCCTCCCGCTGCCCGACGGAGCTCATCGCCTTCGCCCAGTACCCCCAGGCGAGCCACGCGACCAGGACGCCGGCGACGATGCCGCCGTCGAGCAGCATCTCCAGGTAGTCGTTATGGATCTGGTTCGTGACGCCGGACTCCCCGAACGGGAGGTACCGGGGATAGACGTCGCGGAAAGCGCCGAACCCCACGCCGCAGAACGGGAAGTCGCGCAGCATCCGAAGTCCGGCACGCCACATGATGATCCGGTCGACCGACTTGAGTCCCGCGCCAGAAACGTCCAGGACGTATTGGAATCGGGCCGCGAGCGGCGTGAGCCAGACGAGTACCGAGGATGCTCCCCAGACCAGCGCGACGACGGCGGCCGCGATGGTGCGCCTCGCCACGTCGCGGGCATTCAGGAGAAGCAGCAGGCTCAGGCTGGCGAGGATCAGGAATGCGGCGGCCTTGCTGGCCGCCGCAACGGCCGCGGAGAGGCACAGGACCGCCGTGGCGGCCGAGAGGACGGCGGAGCGGTCCCGGAGTGCCGCTCGCCAGTCGCCACGGAATCT
>JAIQFR010000044.1 GCA_020073205.1 Terriglobia bacterium | reverse complement strand
AACTACGGGGGCCCACAAGCCCGCCTCGGCGCCCATGCCGTGGAGGAGGACAAGCGTCGGACCTCGCCCTTCTTCAAGATAATGAACCTGCCCAGTAGCAATGGTGACGGTCGGCACGTTTTTGATCGCGCGGAGGATGCGGATCGGGTCCTCGCGAAACCGGACCTCCGGGTCGCCGATCGTGCGGACCAGCCGGCGCCTGAGGTCGGAGAGACCGTCGGCGTGGTCGAGCACGTTGCAGGAGCCCACGTCGTAGAGCAGCGCGTTGATCGTGAAGTCGCGCCGCAACGCGTCCTCCTCCACGCTGCCGAACACGTTGTCCTCGCGGATCAGGAGGTCCTTGCGCCCGGGCTCGGCGCCGCCTTCCGCCTCGTCCCCGTCGTACGCCCGGAACGTGGCGACCTCGATGATCTTCCCGTTCTGGAAGTAGACGTGCGCGAGACGGAAGCGCCGCCCGATGATCCGGCAATTGCTGAACAGGCGCTTGATCTGTCGCGGCGTGGCCGACGTGCCGATGTCGAAGTCCTTCGGCCGGCGGCCGAGAAGTAGATCTCGAACGCAACCTCCGACGAGGTAGGCCGCGTGGTCGAATCGGGTGAGCCGCTGGAGGATCCGGACCGCGTCCTGATCCAGCTCGGCGGGCTCGATGCGATGGTGGACGACGCGCGGCCCGTGCCGGATGGGAACCGGCGCGGGCGGGCTCGCCTCCGCGACGGGAGGAGCCGGCGCCGCCGGCGGCTCCGGCACGTCGGCACCTTGAGCCTCCCTCGTGCGGGGTGCCTTCGGGCTGCGTTTCAACAGATCGCGGATTCGCCTCAGCATCGTCTTCGGTGTCTTCGGTCGCGGGCCCGTTGACCTCGTCGACCCACGCGCACCACTATATCAGGCGCGCGCGCAGGGGGCGCCGCCCTCGTCCGTCGAACGGCGCCGAAGCGGCCACGGGCGGAGCTTCCGGGCTAGAATGCACGCGTGCGCCGCTCGCGGACAAGGATCGCCGCTCTCCTCGCCGTCGTCGCGCTGGCGCCCTGCGCGGCGGCAGCCGGGGGCCCCGGTCCTGTCGACGGCCCACCGAATGCGCGGCCGCCGGCCGGGGACCGCGCCTCGACCCCGCCGCCTGCCGACTCCGGCAGGAAGCCGAAGGACGAGAAACCCAAGCCCCAGGCACCTTGGACCCTCCCCGAGGACCTGCGCTCCCGGCTCGCCCACACCGCGGATCTCTACAGGGAGTACGCCCTCCGCTTCACCTGCATGGAGACGGTCCGCCTCGCGCGTTACGACGCCGACGCGGAGGCGTCCAACGAGTCGGTGAGGCGTTACGCGTACCTCCTCGAGCGGGAAGCCGACGGCGAGACGCTCCACGAGGTCCGGCAGAAGGTCAAGGAGGACGGCACCCCCCACGGCGGCGAGGTGCGCGACGAGGAGCCCTTCCCGCCGGCGTACGCCTGGGTGCAGCTGTTCAGCCGGTTCGACCAATCGTTCTTCGCCTACCGGGACCAGGGGGAGCGGGTCGAGGGGTACGACTGGGTGCGCGAGATTGAGTTCCGCGGCGCGCTCCCGTTCACGGACGGCAAGGACATCCGGCAGTGGGAGGGGACCGTCCTGGTGGATGCCGTCACCCTCACCCCCCTGGAGATCCACGCGCAGCCGACCGGGCAGGATGCGCGGGTCCGCGCGCTCTACGACCGATGGTCGCAGGCGTTCAACATCATCGGGCTCCACATGGCGCCGCGACCGCTGCTCTACGGGGCCTTCGTGCAGTTCGGCCTGCGGACCGCGGGGCTGAGTTTCCCGACGGAGCTGCGCTACGACACGCGGATCGCCGTCTCGGCGAAGCGGTCGGCCCCGCGCCAAGCCTCGTCCCGCCGATACGAGGGGTACCAGTTCTTCAAGACCGCGACGACGGAAACCTCGGGCGCCGTGCTCTCCAAGTAGCCGCTCGGCGATCGCTCAGTGGGTCGCGGGCGCCGTGCCTCCCGCCTGCGCGGTCGGCGGCGGCTCGGGGGGCGGCTCGAGCTCCTTATCCGTGATCGAGACCTTCGCCTTCGAGCGGAGGAGCGAGATCTGTCCCTGGAGCGTCTGCCCCTTCAGTCTCGACGTGATGTTCTCGGTGAGCTTCTCCTTCACTTCGTCCCAGGGGAGCTGCCGCTCCGGCCGCCGCTCGAGGACCTTGATGACGTTGAACCCCCGCGGGGTCTCGAAGACAGGCGAGATCTGCCCGATCGGGAGCGAGAACGCGGGCTCCTCGAACTGCGGAAACGTCATGCCGCGCGGGACGAAGCCCAGGTCTCCACCATTGGCGGCGCTCGGATCCTGGGAGTACCGTCCCGCGACCTTCCCGAAATCCTCGCCCGCCTTCGCCTTGGCGTAGGCCTCCTCGGCGCGCTTCCTCGCCTCTTCCTTTTTCGCCGGAGGGTCCGAGGGTTCGAACGTCGCGAGGATCTCGAGGACGTGGGCTTCCTCGGACCCCTTGAACTTGTCCTTGTTGCTGTCGTACACCTTGCGCACGGCGGCCGGGTCCACCTTCACGTCCTGGGTCTTGGACCGCGCCCACCCTTCGGCGAGGAGCTGGGTCTCGAGGTCCGCGCGGATCTGCTCCTCGGTGACCTTCGACGCGGCCAGCGACTTGCGGTAATCCTCCTCGCTCGGGAAGCGCGACCTCTGTTCGCGAATTCGGTCCTCGAGGGCCTTCGGGTCGACCTTCTGTCCCACGGCCTTGGCGGCGTGGGCCATCAGATCGCTGTTGATCAGCGACTGGAGCGACATCCGCAGCAGGTCGGTCTCCTGCTCCGGCGGGATCGTGGTCCCGCGCTGTTCGAGCCGCATCCGGTACGCGGAGGCGAGCCCGTAGACCTGTCGCACCGTGATGGGCCGGCCGTCCACCGTCGCCACGACGATCGACGGATCCCTCTGCGGATGGGATGGCGAAGCGACGGGCGGGACCGTGGGCGCGCCGGTGCTTGGGGGCAGGGAGGAGCCGGTCTGCCGGGCCGCCGGGGTCCCCGGCGCCGCGGGGGCCTCCGTCTTGGACCCGCCGCAGCCCGAAGCGAGCGCGAGCGAGCCCAGGAGGGCCAGGCCGACGGCGAGCCTAAGCGATTGGGACCCTGTTCGAACCATGCTGCCTCCCGGCGGGGACGCCCCCGCGAGTCGTCTCGGGACGATCGACGCCCCGAACACGCCATTGTAGAGGGGCGGACGAGGCGCATCAACCCGTGCCGCGCATGCTACGATGCGATCCGGCCGGGAAAGCGCGGAATCGCCACGCGGAGCGAGGGAGGCGCCGTGAAGAAAAGCGGCGAGGACGACCGATTTCCCGAGGACGACCTGCCCGCCGAGGTCGCGCTGCCGGTCGAGGACCGGCTCGACCTCCACTCCTTCCTGCCGCGCGAGGTCGGGTCGGTCGTGGGATCGTATCTCGACGCAGCCCTGGAGGCGGGCTTCGAGGAGGTCCGGCTCATCCACGGCCGTGGGATCGGCGTGCAGCGCGACGTCGTCCGAGCGGTCCTATCGCGTCATCCGGGGGTCGCCGGGTTCGACGACGCCCCTCCGGAGCGCGGAGGCTGGGGGGCGACGGTGGTCCGCCTTCATCGGCGCGACCGGGTCGATTGACGGGCCGAGCGGCGCGCCGGACAATGGAGCGGGAGGCCACGACGATGTCCGCCACGCTCGATGTCCTCTGCCCCTGCTGCGGGAACAGGATGAAAGTCGACGCCGCCACGGGTGAGATCCTCGCCGAGGAGCGCCCCGTCTCCAAGCCGTCGAAGAGCTTCGAGCAGGCGATGACGGAGGTGAACACCGGCGCGCAGAAGCGCGAGGAAGCGTTCTCGAAGGCCGCCGACCGCACCCGCAACCAGCAGGACCTGCTCGACCGCAAGTTCGAGGAGGCGCGCAAGAAGGCGGCGGACGAGAAGGGCCGCCCGCCGAGCATCTTCGATCTGGAGTAGCGCTCCGCGCCACAAGATGTATATTGCGCGCCGATGATGAGGACACGACGACCGATCGCGGCCCTGCTCCTCCTGGTCCCCCTCCTCCTCGCATTCCAGGCGGCGGCCGCGACCCGAGCGCCTCGCCCCACCCGTCATGCGAAGCCCAAGCGACCTGCGCTGGACATGGTCTGGCACGTGGAGACGATCTCCGGCGACGTCGTCGACTCCCGCGCGGCCGACGATCCGATCAACCCGGCGTCGGTGGTCAAGGTGGCGACGTCGTGGTGGGCGCTGGACAAGCTCGGCCCCGATCATCGGTTCGAGACGCGCTTCAGGACCCGCGGAACGCTCGACCCCGAGAAGGGGATCCTCGACGGCGACCTCGTGGTCGAGGGCGGCGGCGACCCCGACTTCCAGGCGGAGAACGCGTTCCTGGCCGGCGCAGCGCTGAACCGTCTCGGCGTGAGACGGGTCACCGGCGCCCTGGTCGTCAACCACAGGTTCTGGATGGGATGGGAGGACGGGTCGGCCGGAATGGAGCGAGATCCCGACCGGCGAGCGACCTTGATGGGGACGCGTCTCAAGCTCGCCCTCGAATCCAAGAGTTGGAACCGTCCGACGCGGGCCGCGTGGTGGGAGTTCGCCATCCGCCGCGGCCTTCCCGCAGGGCAGCCGCCGCGCGTCTCCATCGCCAAGGGCGTGCGGGTCGACGACGGGACCGACGGCGCCGAGGTCGCGGTCGTCCACCGGTCGAAGCCGCTGGCCGACACGCTCCGCCGGTTCAACTGCTTCTCGAACAACGATATCGAAAGGGTCGGGGCCGCGCTCGGACCCGCGGAGGAGCTGGCGCAACGGCTCGGGGAGGCGATCGGCGCCGCCCCGGATCTCGTCCACCTCGAGACGACCTCGGGGCTCGGCGAGAACCGGATCACGCCCCGCCTCGTCGTCCGCATGATGCGCGAGTTCCGCCGGACGGGCGACCGGGTCGGTCGGGGCGTCGAATCGCTGCTGCCAGTCGCGGGCTGCGATCCCGGCACCGTGACCCGGTTCTTTCCGCTGCTCTCCGAAGGGCCGAACGCGACCGCGCTCGTCGCCAAGACCGGCACCCTCACCGCTACGGACGGCGGGGTCTCCGTGCTCGCGGGCTTCCTGAACACCGCGCAGGGCGAGGTGGTGTTCTGCCTCGCAGCGCCCCGGGCGGCCGGGCGGGTCAGGCGGGCGCGGAATCAAGAGCAGCGATGGCTCCTCGACCTTCTCGCGAGCCGGGGAGGCCCTTCGCCCCGCACGTGCGCCCCGCCCCTCCCCGCGGCGGACGCGGACGCGGACGTGGTCCTTTCGGTGCTCCCTGCGGGCGCGGCCGCGCCGGAGGGAGGAACGCCAGGGGCGCGCGCCCTCGCGGCGCGAGCGCGGGGGGTTGCCGCGCGGCGGTGAGGGCGCGGGCCGCTAGACCTCTCGCTTGTGCCACCACTCCCGGAAGAGACGGCACTTCCCTTCCCCGTCGAGGGTGACCGCCGCAATCCCGTCGAGGTGAACGCGCTTGCCCGAGGGGATCCTGCGGAACGACGCCCACCAGTGCGCGAACCCGGTCTCCCCGGCCGCCGCCAGCACCTCGAATTCGAAACGGACGTTCTCCTGCGTGCGGGGGATGTGCTCCCAGTACGCGCGAACGGTCGCCCGGCCGCGCAACGGGTCGCGATACGGCGCCTCCTGGTAGACCGCGAACTCGGCGAAGAGCGAGGCCGCGAGCTCGGGGTCCCGCGTCTCCCAGGCCCGCTTGTAGTCGTTCATCCAGGAGCGGAACTCGTCGGGGGTCATGCGGTGAGACTAATGCCGGTCCCTCGGGAGGACAAGCGGCGCCGTGGTCATCGGTCCTGGCTCGAAACGCTCGTCCGGGCCGTCCGTGGGAGCTTCCGTCGAGCCCCGCTCCGCGGGGCGGCAGCCCGGGGCCATTCAGGTCGAGACGCCGGCCCTCGGGAGCACGAAGCGGTTCAACACGAACCAGCCGGCGAAGACCGCGATCATCAGGACGATCTCACCGAAGCGTTCCATCAATGCACCGCCTCCAGGCCCGACACCAGGATACGCAGGCAAGGCTCGACCTCGCAACGGCCGGCGAGCGACCGGAGCGCCTCCACGATGCGGGACGCGGCGTCGTCCGGCACCGGGGTCACGAACATCTCCGCCTCCCAGCGAGGCCACCGTCCGTGCTCGGCGGCGGCGCCCGGCTTGACCCCCGCGCCTCCCGGGAGGTGGAAGAACCCCTCGACCCCCGCGCGGACGAGGGCCTCCTGGACCGCGGTGGAGAGATCGGCGCTGCAGAAGATCGTGACCTGCTTCATCCCCGTCAAGGCGCTTCCTCCTCGCGAGCTCCGGCCGGCGCCGGGACGCGTCGCCGCATCATCATGAAGTACAGGAGCGGGATCACGACGAGGGTCAACGCCGTGGAGACGAGCACGCCGCTCATCAGGGCGACCGCGAGTCCCTGGAAGATCGGGTCGAGGACCATCACGACGCCTCCGACGACGACCGCGGCCCCCGTGAGCGCGATCGGCCGGAACCTCACCGCCCCGGCCTCGAGCACCGCCTCGTGGAGGGAGAGCCCTCTCTCGAGGGACAGCTCGATGAAATCCACCAGCAGGATCGAATTCCGGACGATGATGCCCGCCAGCGCGATCATTCCGATCATCGAGGTGGCGGTGAAGAACACCCCGGTCAGCGCGTGGCCGGGCAGGATCCCGACCAGGGTCAGCGGGATCGGGGCCATGATCAGGAGCGGCACCGCGAACGACCGGAACCAGGCGACCACGAGGATGTAGATCAGGATCAAAACGGCGCCGAACGCGACTCCCAGGTCGCGGAACACCTCGTAGGTGATCCTCCACTCGCCGTCCCACACCACCGCCTCGTGGTCTCCCCTCCGCGGATCGTCCACCATCCGCTCGTCCACCGCGTAGCCTCCCGGAACGGTGATCGCCCGGATCCGATCGGACATCTTCAGGATCGCGTAAGCGGGCGACTCCTCCGTGCCCGCGACGTCGCCGATCACGTAGGTGACCGGCCGGCCGTTCTTCCGGTAGAGGAACGGCGAGGTCGTTCCGCTCTCGAGCCGGCTGACCTCCTGGAGCGGAACGGTCGTTCCGGCGGCGGAGAGGAGCCTCAGGCCGCCCAGCTCCCTTGCGCTGGAGCGGTCCGCGAGGGGAAGGCGGACCGTGATCGGCACCGGCTCCCGCTCGCCGCCGGGGTGCGCCACGGCAGGGGAGAGCCCGTCCACCGCGAGGCGCAACGTCATCGCCACCTGCTCGGGCTCGATCCCCGAGAGCGCGGCCCGATCGCGGTCCACGACGAATCGCGCCTTGGGCTGCGGTGCCTCGACGTACCAATCGGTGTCCACGACGCCGGGGGTGGCGTCGAAGACCGCGAGGACCTTCCGCGCGACCTCCTGCCTCACCGCGGGATCGGGACCGTACACCTCGGCCACGAGGGTCGAGAGGACCGGCGGGCCGGGCGGGATCTCGGCGACCTTCACGCGCACTCCGCGGCGCCGAGCGATTTCGGCCACGAGCGGTCGGATCCGACCGGCGATGGCATGGCTGGAATCCCTGCGCTCCCGCTTGGGCAGGAGGTTGACCTGAAGGTCGGCCTTGTTCGGCTGGCGCCGCGCGAAGTAGTGGCGGACGAGACCGTTGAAGTTGAACGGCGCCGAGGTCCCCGCGTACACCTGGACATCGCGGACCTCGGGCTCGGTCCCGATCCGGTCCGCCATCTCCTGCGCCGCGGCCAGCGTCGCCTCGAGGGTCGTTCCCTCCGGGGCATCCACGATGACCTGCATCTCGCTCTTGTTGTCGAACGGCAGCATCTTGACGGTCACGAGCTTCAACGGGACGAGGGCCAGGGACAGGAGGAGGAGCAGGGAGACGCAGAGGAGCATTCCCCAGCGGTACGCGGGGCGGCGGAGGAGCGGCTCCATCAGTCGCCGGTACGCCCGGGCGCCGATGCCCTCGGGGGACGCGTGCTTTCCGCCACGGTTGGCGGATTCCCCGCGGAGCATCCTGAACGCGAGCCACGGCGACACGACGAACGCCACCAGGAGCGAGATCAGCATGGCGAACGACGCGCCGACCGGGATCGGTCTCATGTAGGGCCCCATGAGGCCGGTCACGAACGCCATCGGGAGGATCGCCGCGATCACCGTGAACGTGGCGAGGATCGTCGGGTTACCGACCTCGTCCACCGCGAACACCGCCGCCTGGAGGGGCGGCAGCTTGCGGAGCGCCATGTGGCGATGGATGTTCTCGACGACCACGATGGCGTCGTCCACGAGGATCCCGATGGAGAAGATCAGCGCGAACAGGGTCACCCGGTTCAGGGTGTACCCGGAGACGTAGTAGATCAGCAGGGTGAGCGCCAGCGTCACCGGGACCGCTACGGCCACCACCACCGCCTCCCTCAGGCCCAGCGCCAGCGCCATCAGCGCCACGACGGAGATCGTGGCGAGGAGGAGGTGGAAGATCAGCTCGCTCGACTTCTCCTGCGCCGTCTCGCCGTAATTCCGCGTGACGGTCATCGTGACGTCGGCCGGGAGCAAACGCCCGCGCACCGCCTCGATCCGCCGGAGCACCGCGTCGGCGACGACCGTCGCGTTCGCCCCACGCGTCTTGGAGACGGCGAGGGTGACCGCCGGGACGGTGGGCCTCCCCGCCTCGGCGTGGAACACGTAGCTCCTCGGCTCCTCGGGGCCGTCCGACACGCGCGCGACGTCCCCGAGGCGGACCGCGCGCCCCATCGGCGCGGCGACCACCACGGCGCCGACGTCGTCGGCCCCGGCGAGGAAATCGCCGGTTTCGACCACGGTCTCGCGTCCCTCCGCCCCGAAGCTCCCGGCGGGCAGCGACGCCCCGGCTTTCTCGAGGGCCATGAAGACCGCCGCGGGGGCGAGGCCGCGCGAGGCCAGCCGCTCCGGGTCCGGCTCGACCCGGATCTCCCTCCGGAGCCCGCCGAGGAGAGACGTCGCGGCGACGTTCGATACCGCGCGGGCCTGTTCCTCGATCTCCGACGCCATTCTCCGCAGCGCGAGCGGATCGTAGCGACCGGACGAGAACGTCAGCGCGAGGATCGGGACGTCGTCGATGGACCGGGGGGTGATCGAGGGTGCGAGCGCCCCGGCGGGCAGGGAGGGGATCGCGTTGGCCACCTTGTCCCGCACGCCGACCAGCGCGCGGGACGGGTCGGAGTTGACGAAGAACCGCGCGATCACCATCGCGCCGGACGGTCGCGACGTGGAGTACACGTACTCGACCTCCGGGATCTCTCGGAGGGCACGCTCCAGCGGGACCGCGACGAGGCGCTCGACCTCCGCCGCTTCGGCGCCGGGCCACGGCGCGAGGACGTCGATCATCGGCACCACGATCTGCGGCTCCTCCTCGCGTGGCGTCGCGACGACGGCGAGGACGCCGAGAGCGAGCGCCGCCGCGACGAGGAGCGGCGTCAGCTTGTTGTCGATGAACGCCCGGGCAATTCGGCCGGACGCTCCGACGCCCGCCATCACCGCGCCTCGATCCGGCGCCCGTCCTCGAGGCCGGCCGGAGGGTCCGTCACGATCCTCTCCCCGGCCGAGAGCCCGGTCAGGATCTCGGACCGGCCGCCTCGCGTCTCGCCGAGGGTCACCCATCGGAGACGCGCCACCTCCCGCGGTTCCACCACGAACACGCCGGTCAGCGGGCCGCGCCGGACCAGCGCCGTGTCGGGGACCGCGACCGCCTTCCCCTCCTCGCCAGGGAGGCGCATGCGCGCGAACATCCCGGACCGGAGCGCGCCGTCGGAGTTGTCGAGCAGCGCCCGGACCGCGCGGGTCCGGCTCCTGGGGTCGGCCGCCGGCAGGATCTCGGACAGCGTGGCCCTCCTCACCCCGCCTCCCGCCGCGTCCACCTCGATCTCCACCGGATCTCCGATGCGGCGGCCCACGAGCGCCGTCTCCGGGACCTGCGCCTCCACCTTCATCCTCGAGGTGTCCTCCACCACGAACAGCGGCATGCCGGGTGCCGCGGTGTCGCCCTCCTCGACGCGCCTCTCCACGACGACGCCGTCGAACGGCGCCGCGACCGCCGAGTAGGCCACGTACATCCGCGCCGTCGCGACGCCCTCTTCCGCAGCCTTGAGGCTCGCGGCGGCCGCTTCGTACCCCGCGGTCGCGTCGTCCAGGTTCTTCTGCGTCGCGGCCTGCTTCGCGAGGAGCCGCTCCATCCGCTCCTTCATGAGCCGCGCGTTGCGTTCCATGGCCGACGCGGCGGCGACGCTCGCCTCGGCCTGCTGGAGCCGCGCGGTGACCTCCCGGCTCTCGACCCGAGCGAGGACCTCGCCGGAGCGGACCCGGTCGCCCTCCCGGCGAAGGACCCGATCCACGCGCCCCATCAGGATCGTCCCCGGCGTCGCGCGCCGCAGCGGGTCGACGCCGGCGGCGACCGCGAGCGTCCGGGTCCACGGGACCTTGAGGACGGCGGCGGCCTTCGCCGCGAGGGGAGCGGCGCTCTCCGTTCGTGCCGTCCCGCTCCCTCCGCCGCACGCCAGGGCCAAGATCGCCGCGAGAATCGGCGCCCCCGCCGCGGCCCGCGCCGGCCTCCCCTTCGACACGCGCGCCTTTCCAGTTCCGTTCCGCCTCATCGGGTCCCTCGCTCCGCGGTTGCGGATCATCTCAACGACCTTCCACCGGCACGGCGACGCCGCGGCCGGTGACGAGGTCGAGCGCGGCCGTGCCCAGCGCCAGGTCGCGTGCCGCCGACGCGCGGCTCCCCTGGGCTGCGGTCCGCGCCGCTTCGGCCCCGAGCAGCTCCACCATCGCGGCCATCCCCTCGTCGTAGCGGTCGCGCACGATCCGGAGCGCCTCCTCCGCCTGCGACAGCGCCGCTTCGGCCACCTTGAGCCGCTCCGATGCGGCGTTACGGTCCGCCCAGGCGGCGCGCACCTCCAGCCGGATACCCTCGGCCATCGCCTCCCGCAGGGCCTGGACCCTTTCGCGATCCGCCAGGGCCCGCGCGGCGCGGGCGGCGGTCTCGGCGCCGTCGAACACCGGCACGCGCACGGAGAACCCGGCGGTCCAGTTGCTCCCTTCCGATGGGAGCGGCGCCCGCCCGTTCCACTCGACCTGAGCGCCGACCCCGATCTCGGGAAGCCGGTGGCTGCGCGCGATCCGCTCGCCGATCCCGGCCTGGCGGAGCCGGGCGTCGAGCGAGCGCAGGTCGGGACGGCGGAGGAGTGCCTCTGCGACCCGGGACTCGGGATCGCCGTCCCCGGGGGCGGGCTCGACCGGGGGAGGGACGAGATCGAACTCCCGATCCTCCGAGAGGCCCAGCGCCTGCCGCAACGCCGCCCGGGCGACGGCAATGCCTTGCTCGGCCCGGATCTTCATGGCTTGCACCTCGGCGAGGCGGACCTCGGCGGACATCCTGTCGGAGGGCACCGCCAGTCCCTCCTCCTCGTGCCGCTTCGCGAGACTCGCGTTGGCCTTCGCCGCCTCCTCGGCGGATCGAGCGACCTCGAGCGTCCGACCGGCGAGCACCGCGTCCCAGAACGCGCGTAACGCGCCGAAAGCCACCTCGTCGCGCGTCCGGGCGCGGGAGTCCGAAGAGGCCTGGACCCCCAGGGTCGCGGCCTTCGAGGCGAGGCGCGTTCGCCCCGCGTCCCACACGTTCTGGCGAAGGACCGCGCGCGTCGCGGCGTTGGTGAACGGATCGGGGTGGTTGAGCGCGCCCGGGTCGAAGTCCGCCATCGCGAAGCTCTGCTGGCCGAGCTTCGACGCGAAGACGAACACGGGGTTCGTGGACCGCATCCAGTCCTCGGTGATGTCGACCCGGGGGAGCCATCCGCTGCGCGCCAGCCTTCCGTCCGCCCTCGCCGCGTCCACCTCCCGGTCCGCCGCTCGGAGCGCGGGGTGGTTGAGAAGGGCGAGGGCGACGGCCGAGTCGGGCGTCAGGGGCTCGCCGGCCCGCGCGGAGGCGCCAAGCGCCAGCGCGAGTCCGGCGAGGATCGGGCGGGACTTCATTCGATGCCTCCACGGGCGGCCGACCGCCGCCCACCGTCAGGATGCAGCGGACCGGGCGGGGGATACGGCGCGGCCCCGCAGGGGGCTCCGGGTGTTACCATTCCGGAGGGAGGTGGGCGAATGGCATCGGCCACGGACGACGCGACGCTTCTCGCGAGGATTCGCCGCGACGAGCCTGGGGCTTTCGAGGAGTTCGTGTCGGCGTACGGCGATCGGATCTACGGCTTCGGCCGGCGTGTGTGCGGAGAGACCGAGGACGCGCGGGACGTCGCGCAGGACACGCTGCTTCAGGCCTACCTGTCGCTCAAGGGTCTCGAGCATCCCGAAGCGCTCCGCTCATGGCTCTACCGTGTGGCGTCCAACGCGTGCCTGATGAAGCGGCGCAAGGGGAAGTTCGAACCGGCCCGGGAGCTGTCGCTGGAAGAGCTGGCTCCGCGTCTGGGCGAAGGGACGGGAATCGAGATCCCGGATCCGGGCGCGCTCCCGGACGAGAGTCTCGAGAGGACCCGCCTGAGGGAGCGGGTGCAGGCCGCGATCGGTGACCTTCCGCCCCACTATCGCATCGTACTGGTCATGCGCGACATGGAGCACCTGTCGATCGAGGAGACCGCGGAGGCGCTGTCGCTTCCGGTGACCACGGTGAAGATGAGGCTCCACCGGGCTCGGCTCATGGTGAGACAGCGGCTCGAAGCCGCGCTGGCCGGCGACGCCGCGGGCCGGAGAAAGGCATGACCGGCGCGCACGAGCACGGCTCCGAGGCGTGCCGGGAGTTGCTGGCGCGGCTCTCGGAGTACCTCGACGACGAGCTGGACGAGGCGGCGTGCGCCGAGATCGAGAGCCACATGGCCGACTGCGAGCCGTGCGTCGCGTTCCTTCGATCGCTCCGGAACACGGTGGCCCAGATCGGGAGCCTGCCGCAGCCCCGCCTTCCGGAGGACGTCAAGCGGTCCTGTGCCGAGGCGTACGAGAAGTTCCACGGGCGACGCTGACGGGGCCGCGCGTCCCGCCCCGTGTATCCTCGCTCCCCGGTGCTGCATCTCCGGGTGCGAGTGGGGCCCCGCGGGCGGCCCCGAGGAAAGGGGAACGCGATGGGAATCAACGCCCGGCTCAGGATGATCGCGGGTCTGTTCGTGGTGCTGTCCGTCGCTCTCGGCGCGTTCGTGAGCCCGTGGTTCTACCTCTTCACGGCGTTCGTCGGGCTCAATCTGTTCCAGTCCGCGTTCAGCGGCTGGTGTCCGATGATCTGGATCCTTCGAACGGCGGGCGTGCGGGAGGACTAGGAGGGCCCATGGACATCGGGATCGGCAAGACCGTGGACCTGCCCTACGACGTCGCCCTCGCGAAGGTGGAGGAAGCGCTCAAGAAGGAGGGCTTCGGCATCCTTACCCGGATCGACGTGAAGGCCACCCTGAAGGAGAAGCTGGGAGTGGACTTCACACCGTTCGTGATCCTCGGCGCGTGCAACCCACCGCTGGCGCACCGCGCGCTCGAGGCCGCGCCCGCCATCGGGCTCATGCTCCCGTGCAACGTGGTGGTGCGGCAGACCGATCCAGGGCATACGAGAATCGAGGCGGTCAACGCGACCGCGATGGCCTCCCTCTTTCCCGAGGCCGATCTATCGGCGGTGGCTGGCGAGGTCGCCGAGCGCCTTGCCCGAGTGATCGCGTCCGTGTGACCTGCGGTCCCCGTCGCTTCCGTGGGCAACCGCCGGCCGTGCGGTGCGCTTGTGCACCAGGGTCAGGCTCTCGAGCGTCGTGCTATTCAGGACCTCCGCCATCTTCTGCTGCACTTCGAGCCAGACCGAGGTCGCCGGGCAGTCGTCCGATCGCGCGCACCCCGCCGGATCGGGGGTGCAGTTGGTCAGCGACAGCGGTCCCTCGATCGCCTCGACGACGTCCAGCAGCGTGATGCGCGAAGCGGCCCTGGCCAGCGCGAAGCCTCCGTGGACCCCGCGGGAAGAGCGGAGCAGGCGAGCCCGCACGAGACTGCGGAGGATCTTCGCCATGAAGCTCGGAGGAATCCCCTGCGCCTCGGCGATGTCGCTGCGCAACGACACCACGCCGTCGGCCGTGGAAGCGATATGGATCATGCCCCGGATGGCATAGTCGCCGGCATTCGTTAGTCGCAGTCCGATGGCGGGCCTCCTTTCGATTCGTCCCGGGGACACGCCTCGCAGAAGACGTGCCAGGGGCTTTGGGTCCGAATACTACACCAATTCGGTAACTTATACCAGTACCTTCCGGCGTGGGCCGCGTGAGATGCGCGCTAGTTCGCTCCCACTGCGGGCACTCGCGCATGGGCGCGCGTCTTGCAGTTGACAATGAGCGGCCCCGCACACACAATGGCCGCCAACATGACGGGCGGGTCGCGGAGACATGCGGCGTGCCCGGCAGTCGTCAACGAGGCCCGGATCGGGCCCTACGGAGGAGGGAATCTCGCTATGAGGCTCGAGCCGCGCAAGTGCAGGAGTGCGCTTCCCGCCGTGTCGGCGCTCGTTCTCGCCCTAATGCTTGCCGCCGGAGCCAGCGCCGCCGGCCCCGCGGGCGCCGCGAAGCCGATAACCAGCGATGATCGCCTGTTCCAGGCGTTCGCGGAGGATGCCACCATCGTCCCGAATCAGTGGTGGGAGGGGAGCCTGGACTTCGCCAGCTACGAACACGTCGACGTGACCGCGTTGACGCTGACCGCCGCCTTCAGGCCGGTCACCCAGCTCGAAGTGGGTGGACACGTCGGTTTCGGCAAGACGTCCGCCGACGACGACATTCCGGACGGCTCAGGCGCCACGGACCTCGACGTGTGGGGGAAATGGCACCTGGGGACCGCCGCCGGTCGCGCGGAGTTCGCGGTGGGAGGCCTCGCGACGGTCCCGACGGGAGACGATACTGCGGGGCTCGGCTACGACGCCTTCTCGATCGAGGGATTCGGAGCGATGCGCTACCGCCTTCCTGAGGCGATCTTCTCCGCTCACCTCGGGCTTCGCATGAACGGCGACGGTCATATCGAGGGCGCGCGCATTGAAGGGAAGACGTCGGCCGTCCTCGGCGCCGGAGTCATCTTCCCGGTCTCCGACCAGGTCGGCCTGGTCGGCGAGGCGAACATGGAGTCCGAGCGTTTCCGGCAACAGTCGGACTCGGACTTCCGCCTCCTGTTCGGGGTCAACTGGCGCCCGCTGAACCGTGGGATCATCCGGGCGGCGATCTCCGCCGGGCTCACCGACGCGGCGCCGGACGCCCGGCTCATCGTCGGGTACGCCTACACGTTCTGATCGGCGCGCGCCGCCGGGCGCGGACTCCGCCCCGGAGGGGCCCGTGACCTCCCGGGTGGACCGGCTGAGGAGAGCGCTCCTTCTCCCGTCGCTCGTCGCCGTGGCGGCGTTCGCGGTCTACCTGGGCGCGTGCCGAAACGGGTTCGCGCTCGACGATCTTCCCGTCGTTCGGGACAACCCCGACATCCGCTCGCTTTCGGGGGTTCCGGCGCTCTTCGCCAGGCCCTACTGGCCGGGGCGAGGTGGGGAGTCGGGGCTCTACCGCCCGGTGACGATCTCCTCGTACGCGATCAACCTGGCGCTCACCGGCCCGGGTCCGGCCGGCTTCCATCTCCTGAACGTGCTCCTCAACGCGATGGTCGCGTTCCTGACCTGGCTCGTGGCGCGCCGGGCGGGGCTCGAGACGCGGGGCGCCACGGTGGCGGGCCTCGTCTTCGCGGTCCACCCGCTGCATGCCGAGGCCGTCGCGAACGTCGCCGGCCGCGCCGAGATCCTCGCGGCGACCGGAGTGCTTTGCGCCTGGCTCTGCCACCGGCGATCGGCGGATTCCGCGGCGAGGGCGGCCCGCGCCGCCTGGGCCGCCCTCGCGTCCTTCTGGTACCTCGCGGCGATCCTCTCGAAGGAGGGTGCAATCGCGGCGCCGTTGCTGATCGCCCTGGACGACGCGGCTCGCCGGCGCGAGCGCCCGCGGTCCCGGCTCGCGCCGTTCTCCCTGGCCTCGTACGCCGGCTTTCTCGTCGCGGTCGGCGTGGACCTCGTCCTGAGGGCGCACGCGCTGGGAGGGCTCAGCGGCGCCGAGGACGCGGCGTTTCTCGACAACCCTGCGGCGGCCCTTGGGGCCGTCCCCCGCCTCCTCACCGCGCCGTGGGTGCTGGTGCGCTATGCCGCGCTCGTGATCTGGCCGGCCCGACTCTCGTCCGACCATTCCTTCGATGCGATCCCGGTGGTCTCGTCCCCGGCGGATCCGAGGTTCCTCGCCGGTCTCCTGCTGATCGCGGCGCTCCTCGCGGCGCTGTTCCTGGCGCTCCGCCGCTCACGGACGCTGGCGGTCTCGATCGGCGCCTGGCTCGTCTTCCTGCTGCCGGTCTCCAACTTCGTGTTCCCGACCGGGACGGTGATGGCCGAGCGCTTGGCCTATCTTCCCTTGCTCGGGCCGTGCCTGCTCGCGGGATGGGCGTTCGAGCGGGTGCGGGGCGCAAGAGACTGCGGGGCGCGCCGCGCCCTCGTGCCCGCGGTCACCGCCATCTTCCTGGTGGCGCTCGCGGTCCGCACCTGGATGCGCGTGCCCGCCTTCTCGGACAACGCCACCCTCGCCCTCCGCGACGTCGAGGTGGAGCCGCGGTCGGCGAAGCTCCACGCCGGCGCGGCGATCGCGTTGCACGCGGCCGGAAGGACCGAGGAGGCGGCGCGGCACTACGAGGCGGCGCTCGCGATCTACCCCGACTACGCCCAGATGCACTACGACTATGCCCTCCTCCTCGCCGCCCGGGGGGAGCGGCGCCCGGCGATGGAGCACCTTCGGCGCGCGTCGGAGCTTTCGCCGGCGAACCCGAAGCCGTTCAAGGCGCTCGCGGGACTCTTGGAGCAGGAGGGGCGAACCGCGGCGGCTCTCGAGGCGTACGCCGCCGGCGCCCGTCTCGACCCGGGCGACCGCGCGTTTCGGGTCGACCGCCGGCGTGCGCTCCTCTCGGCCGGCAGGATCGACGAGGCGCGCGAGGTCCTGGCCAGCGTCGCGGCGGAGGATCCTCTGAGCATCCCCGGGCTGCTGTCCAATGCACTCCTCCGCGAGATCCGGGGCGACCGGGCGGGCGCCGCGGCGATCTACCGCGGGCTCCTGTCGAGGCCGGACCTGCCGGGGGCGGTCCGAGGACGGGCGAGGAGGAGTCTCGCCGAGCTCGACGGCGGGCGCTAGGCCGGTGCCTCGCCCTCGAGCCATCCCGGGAGGTCGTCGAGCGAGCGGAGGCGTGGGGCGTCCGCGGTCGGGTAGAGATCGTGACGGTCGAGGAGCACGGGCGCGATCCCCGCGGCGCGCGCTCCGACGACGTCGACGGCGGGAACGTCCCCGACGAACACCGCGGTGTCGGGTCGCGCGCGGAGCCGCTCCAGCGCGATCGCGAAGATCCGCGGGTCCGGCTTGGCAACGCCGACGACGTGGGAGTCCACCACGGCGTCGAGGATCCCGGCGAATCCCGCCGACGCCAGGTCCCGCTCAACCCGACCCTCCGCGTTGCTGACGACCCCGATGCGGAAGCCGGCCCCGTGAAGGCGCGACACGATGTCCACGGCGCCCCGCACCGGAACCGTCCAAAGCCCCACGCGCTGGTGCGCCTCCCACAGCGCGTCGATCAGCTCCTCGTGGAGCGAGGGCGGGGCGCCGACCCGGCCGAAGATGACCCTGAAGTAGTCCCGCCAGGCGTCTCCCGAGGAGCCGCCCTCTCGCACGTGGCGGTCGATCGCGGTGCGCGCGATCGCCTCGGCGCGTTCCAGCGCGTCCTCCGTGGCCTCGAGGCGGCGCGCCTCGAGGAGCCGCTTCAGGTACGCGTAATCGAGATCCAGCAGCACGCCGCCGGCGTCGAAGAGCACCGTGTCGAATCGTCGCGGGCGCTCGTTCGAGAACGGTCCGTCCATCAATCCTCGAACCGCTCGCCGCAATGGGGACACGCGGTCGCGTTGGCGGAGACCTCCTGCCCGCAGGCCGAGCAGTTGAACGGCACGTCCTCCACGTCGGCGGGTTCGTCGTACCCGAGGATCCGCGTCGCCGCCTCGAACGCCTTCGGAGGGACCCTGAGCCAGTACTCCTCGGCGGCGGGCTCCAGGAGGTCGGCGCCCGACGCCTCGCGGATCACGATGTCCGACCGGATCCCGTCCCGCCGGAGTCGGTCCCTGGCGTGGCGGGCCTCGTCGAGCGAGAGGAAGCCGCAGTAGCTCACCGTGGGCTCCGCGTCGAGTTGCAGGGAGGCGCCGGACGCCTCCGTCCTCGCCGGGGCGCCCGCCGATGCGGGGGCGCGCTCGACGAGCGGGACGCCGCAGGTGGCGCACCGCTCGATGCCGTGCCGGTATTCGCTGGCGCACTCGGGACAGAACATCGCGCTCGCCGGGCCTCCGGTCCTACCGCTCAGGGGCGCCCGCGGCGTCGGGGCTCCCGCCCGAGCAGGTGCGGGTGGACGTGCTCGAGGCAGGGGAGGGACGAGCGGATGCTCTCCAGCTTCCCGAAGTCGATCTCGGCCGAGAGCACGCCCTCTCCCCTCTCTTCCAGTGCGACCACGTCCCCCCACGGGTCGATGACCGCGGTGTGGCCGTGGGACGCGCGACGGGGATTATGTCGTCCAACCTGGGCCGGCGCCACCACCCAGCACTGATTCTCGATCGCCCGCGCCCGGAGCAGGGGCATCCAATGATGGCGACCGGTGTGCTCGGTGAACGCCGCCGGGACGAAGAGCACCCGGGCCCCGTCGAGCGCGAGGTGCCGGTAGAGCTCCGGGAAGCGAAGGTCGTAGCCGACCGACAACCCCAGCTTCCCCAGCGGAGTCTCCACCGTCACGGGCCGGACTCCCGGAGCGGTGATCCGCGACTCGAGGAGCGCGGCGCGGCCCGGCGCACGGAGGTCGAACAGGTGGAGCTTCCGATACATGGCCAGGATCTCCCCGGTGGGCCCCACCAGGACCGACGTGTTGTAGGCCTTGCGGCTCCGCGCGATCTTCTCCATGAAGGACCCGGCCAGCACGTAGCAGCCCAGCTCGGTGGCGAGGTTGCGCAGCCAGCGCGTGAGGGGTCCCTCCAGGGGCTCCGCGAGGCGGACGGGCGACCCGTCGTCGGCGGGGACGGAAGAGAAATGCTCGGGAAACGCCACGAGGCTCGACCCCGCATCCACCGCCCGGCGGGCGAGGTACTCCGCGACGCCCAAGTTACGTACCCGGTTCTCGGTGGAGGTCATCTGGACGGCCGCGACACGCCAGGGTGGGACGATCGAGCTCACACGCATCTCCCCCTCGGTGCGAGCATAGACCGCCCAATCCCCTTTTTGAAGCGGCAAGGAAGTGCGCCAAACGGCGCACCGTTCACGGGGAGGCTATAATGTGGACCCTTAAGGTTCGCTGAGCCCGGAGCCGGAGCTGAACGATACGGAAGCACAAGGCGCAGAAGGGGACCTCGCGACCGAAGTGCGGGGCGGCGGATTCCTCTTCCGCCACGGCGTGCGGCTGTGGCACTTCATCGTCCTGCCGCCCGTCACGATGGCGGCGCTCGTCGCGGCCGCGCGGTGGCTCGACCCGCCGATCCGCGCGAGGCTGTCCCCCTTCGGCTACGACGCCTATTCGGTCATCCGCGCCTCCGCGATCAGCCTCGCGATGGCCTCGTTGATCGCCTATCTCGCGTTTCGGCACCGGCGGGACTACGAGGCCAAGCTCAGGGCGCACAACGAGGCGCTCGAATCCACACGGGACTTCCTGTCGCGGCTCATCTCGAGTTCCGCGGAGGCGATCGTGACCATCGATCCCGATGCGCGCGTCACCTCGTGGAACCGGGCCGCGGAGAGCATCTACGGGTGGACCGCGGACGAGATCGTGGGGCGGAGCGGCCGGGTCCTGCACCCTCCCGGGCCCGAGGCCCAGGAGGACTTCGACCGCACCGAATCGATCGTCCGATCGGGCCGCGCAGTCCGCGACCACGAGGTGGAGCATCTCCACAGGGACGGTCGCCGTATCGCGGTCCGGATCACCCGGTGGCCGATCGTCGACGCCGCGGGGGAATACCTGGGGAGCACCGGGATCGTCCGCGACGTCTCGAGGATCAAGGAGATGGAGGCGAAGCTCGTCGATGCGGAGCGGCTCGCGGCGGTGGGCGAGCTGGCCGCATCGGTGGCGCACGAGATCAAGAACCCCCTGGCGGGGATCCGTGGGGCCTGCGAGATCATCTCCGAGCTGGTCCCGAGCGATGACCCGAGGCACGAGCTTTCCGTCGAAGTCCACCGGCAGATCGACCGGCTCGACCGCACGCTCCGCGACCTGCTCCTGTTCTCGCGTCCGCCCGCGACGCGCCTCGAGCCCGCGGACCTCCATGGCGCGGTCGACCACGTCCTGTCGGTCCTGCTCGGGGACGCCCAGGCGCGCGGCGTCGTGGTGGAGCGGCGCTACGCCGAGCCGATGCCGCGGATCCTCCTGGATGCGCAGCAGATGGAGCAGGTCTTCTTCAACATCCTCCTCAACGCCTTCCAGGCGATGAACTATCGCGGGACGGCGACCATCACGACCGAGGCGGACGACGGTCAGGTGCGGGTGAGGATACGGGACACGGGGCCGGGGATCCCGCCCGAGAACGCCGACAAGATCTTCAAGCCGTTCTTCACGACGCGCTCGAAAGGAACGGGGCTCGGGCTCGCGATCGTCCGCAACATCGTCAACGCGCACGGCGGCAGCATCACGGCCGGCAACCTTCCCGAGGGTGGAGCCGAGATCGTCGTCGCGCTCCCCAGGAACGCGTGAGGCGCGCGTGAGCGACAAAGAGAAGATCCTCATCGTCGAGGACGAGAAGCTGATCCGCTGGTCCCTGCGCGAGCGTCTGCAGAAGGACGGGTACGAGGCCAGCGCGGTGGAGACCGGGCAGGCGGCGCTCGACCACCTCCGCGACGAGGAGGTCGACCTCGTCCTCCTGGACTACAAGTTGCCGGACATCGACGGGATGGAGGTCCTCCGCCGCGCGGTGGACCTCTACCCGGATACCACGGTGATCCTGATGACGGCGCATTCCTCGATCCACAGCGCGGTGGAGGCGATCAAGCTCGGCGCCTACGATTACGTCAACAAGCCGTTCGACCACGGGGACCTGGTCGCGTCGATCCAGAAGGCCCTCGAGAGGACCCGCCTGAGGCGCGAGGTGAAGCGCTTCAGGGCCGAACAGAAGAACGCCTACGGAGTTTCCAACATCATCGGCCGCTCGGTCGCCATGCAGGACGTGTTCACGATGATCCGGAAGGTGGCCGATTCGGCGGCCACGACGGTCCTGATCCAGGGGGAGTCGGGGACCGGCAAGGACCTGGTCGCGAAGGCGATCCACTTCGCCTCGGACCGCTCCGAGAAGCCGTTCATGAACATCACCTGCTCCGCCCTCCCGGAGACGCTCCTCGAGACCGAGCTGTTCGGCCACGAGCGCGGCGCGTTCACCGACGCGAAGCTGCAGAAGAAGGGACTCCTCGAGCTGGCCGGCGGGGGGACGGTCTTCCTCGACGAGATCGGCGACATGGGGCTCGCGCTCCAGGCCAAGGTGCTGCGATTCCTCGAGGAGAAGACGTTCAAGCGCGTCGGGGGCTCCCGGGACATCCACGTCGACGTCCGGATCATCGCCGCGACCAACCGTGATCTCGACCGGGTGGTCCGGCAGGGACAGTTCCGTGAGGACCTCTACTACCGCCTCAAGGTGATCCCGATCCACCTCCCCTCGCTCAAGGAGCGGAAGGACGACATTCCGCACCTCGTCACGTTCTTCCTGGACCTCTTCAACCGCGAGTTCAAGAAGAGCACCCACGGGGTCAGCGCCGAAGCTCTCCGGTGCCTGATGCGCTACGACTGGCCGGGGAACATCCGCGAGCTGCGCAACGTGATCGAGCGGGCGATGATCCTCGAGACCAAGCCGCAGGTGGAGGTCGAGGACCTCCCGCGCGAGATCGTGCTCTACTCGCCGGAGGGGGCGGACGAGCCCCGTTCCTACGGGCCCGGAACGGCGGAGCCCGGAGCGGAGGACGGCGGCGACGGCGCGTTCCGGCTCCCCGACGCGGGCGTGACGCTCGAGGAGGTGGAGCGGGACCTCGTCAAGCAGGCGCTGGAGCGGACGAGCGGGAACCAGACCCACGCCGCGCGCCTCCTGAACATCAGCCGGGACGCGCTCCGTTACAAGATGAAGAAGTTCGGGTTCCTGTGATCCCCTCCCCTCACGCGTTCTTCACGTGGCCGAGGCGGGCGACGGCGGTCTGGAGCTTCCGCCGGTAGGTCTTGAGGTCTCCTCCCCGAAGCGCGACGTCCGCCTCTTCGATCACCTCCGCGATCTCCCCGTGTCCCAGCGCGGAGCAGGCCGATCGCGCCTCCTCCAGCTTGGACCCGAGCGCCGCGAGGTCGCCGAACGTCAACGCATTCAGGTAGGCGATCAACTGCTGGGTGTTCATTCGCGATACTCCCCGGGAAACGCGCAGGATAGACAAGGCCCCCGGGCGGGGCAAAGCGGGCTCGGTCGCGGTCCCACGGACTTGACGACGATACACTCGAGTCCTATCGTCGCGCGGCGGGTCAAGGCGGTCCGGAGGGCGCTCGGCACCGATGGCCACGAAGAAGGATTACTACGAGCTCCTCGGAGTGCCGAGGACCGCGTCGGACAAGGAGCTCAAGGCCGCCTACCGCAAGCTCGCACGGAAGTTCCACCCGGATGTGAATCCCGGGGACAAGTCCGCCGAGGAGAAGTTCAAGGAGGTGGCGGAGGCGTTCGCCGTCCTCTCCGATCCGGAAAAGCGGGCCAAGTACGACCGTGGAGGCCACGAGGCCTTCGGCCCGGGGTTCGATCCGTTTGCGGGATCCGGGTTCGACTTCCGCAACTTCGGGTTCGGAGAGGTGACCGACTTCTTCGACCTCTTCGGCACGGGGCGACGGCGCTCGCGGCCGCCGCGACCGGGCCGCGGGCAGGACATCGAGACGGAGATCCGGATCCCCTTCCTCGACGCGGTCAGGGGAACCACCGTGGAGGTCGTCCTGCCGAGGCAGTCGCTGTGCACGGAGTGCGGCGGCAGCGGGCGGAGCGACCGTGGGGGCGAGCGGGAGTGCCCGGACTGCCGGGGGACCGGGCGGCGCACGCAGCGGCGGCGGGGTGTCCAGGTCTCGCTGACGTGCGGAACCTGCGGTGGCTCCGGCCGAATCGGCGCGGCCCCCTGCCCCGTTTGCGGCGGCGGCGGTCGCGTCCCCACGGAGGAGCGCCTGAAGGTCCGGGTCCCGCCGGGGATCGAGGACGGCGGCCGCGTGCGCCTGGCCGGGAAGGGGGACGCGGGGGTCGCGGGCGGCCCGCCCGGGGACGTCTACCTCCGGATCCAGGTGGATCCGCACGAAGTGTTCCGGAGGGACGGGAACGATCTCCTGTGCGAGGTTCCCGTGGGTCTGGCGCGCGCCGCCCTCGGCGGGACGATCGCGATCCCGACCCTCGACGGGCGCGCCACGATCACGCTCCCGCCGGGGACGAGGAGCGGACAGAAGCTGCGCCTCAAGGGGAAAGGGGTGCCGGCCTCCGGCCGGCGCCCGGCGGGGGACCTCTACGCGATCGTTCAGATCGTCCCGCCGAAGAGGCTCGACGCGAGATCGCGCGAGATCCTCGAGGAGTTCGCGCGTCTCCATCCGGACCCGGCCCCGTGAGGGCCGGCTCCCTCGAGGTCTCGCGGAGAGCCTCGCGCGTCAGGCCTTCTTGAAGATCGCCCTGAACCCGTAGCCGGCGAGCTGGGGGTTCTCCCGCAGGCGCCGCACGGAGTAGGCGTACCACTGGCGCCCGTAGGGGACGTAGACCCGGAGGCGATGGCCCTCCTTGAGGATGACGCGCCGCAGCTCCTCGTCCACGCCGAGGAGCATCTGGAACTCGTAACGGTCGGGAGCGAGCCGGTGCTCGCGGATCAGTCTCATCGCCTCCCACACCAGGGTCTCGTCGTGGGTCGCGATCCCGACGTACGCCCCCCGCTCGAACATCCGGTCCAGCACCAGGGTGAAGTTCCGCCGGATCAGCTCCGCGTCGGTGAACGCGATCGGCCGCGGCTCGAGGTAGATTCCCTTGCAGAGCCTGAAGTTCGCCGGCTCGTCCGTGAGGTCGTCCACGTCGTGGAGCGTCCGCCTGAGCCGGGACTGGAGGACGACGCCGAAGGTCCCCGGGAACTCGCGGCGAAGCGTTCGATAGACCGCGAGCGTCCGGTCGGTGCAGGGGGAATCCTCCATGTCGATCCGGACGAACCCCTTGGCCTCGCGCACCACTCCCGCCAGCTTCCGCAGGTTGTCGAGGCACAGATCGAGGTCGAGCAGGAGCCCGAGGGCCGTGAGCTTGACCGACACGTTGACCGACGCGAACCTCTCTCCCACGATGCGCCGTACCAGGTCCACGTAGGCGCCGGTGTTCGTCCGCGCCTCCTCCGCCGTCGTGATGAACTCCCCGAGGATGTCGAACGTCGCGCACGCCCCTTGCTCCCCGAGGCGCCGGGCCACCCGGAACGCGTCCTCGACATCGGGTCCGGCGATGTATCGCTTGGAGAAGTACCCGACAATGGGCTTGGGTACGGCGGGAAGGGTGAACGCGACGAGTTGGTCGAGCAGGCTCATGTCTCACCTCAGGCGGACCGTCGCTCGCGTCGGCGGCGGCACGCGCGGCCGTGGCGCCGGGCTCCCGAGGATGCGAGGGGCGCTTCAGCTCTTCCGGGCACGGAGGAGCGTCAGGACCTCTCCCTCGTTCGGGAATCGACCCAGGGCTTTCTTCGAGAACACGAGCCGTCCGTCCGCGGTGACCTCGAACACCCCGCCGTGGGACGGCGCCATGTCGCTCTCGACGCCCAGCGCCTTCTTGAGCTCGGCCGCCAGACCGGCAGCCCGGGGCTCGTAGTTTCACTCCGTGCAGTATTCGATTCGAATGCGCATCGCGAGATATCTCCTATGTCGCGCGGCCGCCCGGAGCGGACCGCCGGATCGGGGGGTCATCCTAGCAAATGAGCGCTCCCGCCGCCGACCTGACGAGCGCCGTTCGGGCGGCGAGCCGCGAGTGGCGGTGTGCTACGATCCCGGCCCGCTCCGATCGCGTCCGGCGGGTCGGCCGCCGCGCGGCACGGCCGGGAAAGGCTGCGGCATGGGCACGCTCTCCTTCTTGGGCGGCACGGGCACGGTCACCGGCTCGAAATTCCTGGTCGAGCACGACGGGTACCGGATGCTCGTGGATTGCGGGCTCTTCCAGGGGCTCAAGGACCTGCGCCTCAGGAACTGGCAGGCGCCTCCGGTCGATCCCGCGAAGATCGACCTGGTGGTCCTGACGCACGCCCACCTCGATCACACCGGCTACCTTCCCGTGCTCGTCCGGCGCGGCTTCGAAGGGAAGGTCCTCGCGACGTCCGCGACGTGCGACCTGTGCGGCATCCTGCTCCCGGACTCCGGGCATCTCCAGGAGGAGGACGCGAAGTTCGCGAACTGGAAGGGATTCTCGAAGCACACGCCCGCCCTCCCCCTGTACACCGAGGAGGAGGCCCGCAGGGCGCTGCCGTTCCTCCGCCCGGTGCCGTTCGACCGGACCCTCGAAGTCCACGACGGACTGTCGATCCGGTTCTACCCGGCAGGCCACATCCTCGGCGCCTCGCTGGTGGAGGTGCGCATCCGGGTACCGAACGGCGGCGGTCGCGAGTCCGTGCTCCTGTTCTCGGGCGATCTGGGCCGGCCGGGGCAGCCCATTCTCCCCGACCCGGCCCCGCTTCCCGCCTGCGACCACCTGATCCTCGAGAGCACGTACGGAGACCGTGACCATCCCCGCGAGGATCCCAAGGACCGGTTGGAGACGTTGGTCCGCGAGACCGTCCGGCGGGGCGGGACGCTTCTCATTCCGGCGTTCGCCGTCGGACGGACCCAGACGTTGCTCTACCTGCTTCGCGAGATGCGCCGTGACGACCGGCTGCCGGAGGACGTGCCGATCTACCTGGACAGCCCCATGGCGATCGAGGCGACTCGGATCGTCACCGAGCACCCGGAGGCCCAGGACCTCGAGATGCGCGCCCTGGCGGCGAACGGGGAGGATCCGCTGGGACTCCACGGGGTCCGGTTGGCCAGCAGCATCGAGGACTCGAAGGCCTTGAACAACATCGCCTACCCGGCGATCATCATCTCCGCGTCCGGAATGGCCGAGGGAGGACGGATCCTGCACCACCTCGAGTTCAAGCTCGTGGACCACCGGACCACCGTGCTCTTCGTGGGGTTCCAAGCGGCGGGCACGCGGGGCAGGGCGCTCCAGGAAGGAGCGCGGAGCGTCAGGATCCACGGACGGGAGATCTCGGTCCGCGCCCGGATCGAGACGCTGGACAGCCTGTCCGCCCACGCCGACCGGGGAGAGATCCTCGGATGGCTCCGCTCCTCGAGGCACCGGCCCGGCAGGGTCCACCTCGTCCACGGTGAGCCGGCGGGACTCGAGGACCTCGCGGGACGGATCCGCGGGGAACTGTCCGCCGCCGTCGTGGTCCCCGAGTACTTGGAGAAGACCCGGCTCTGAGCGCCGAGAATCGAGGTGACGATGGGTTTCTGGGTTCGCACGCTTCTCGTGACGGTCCCGCCCTCCGAGCTCGAGGAGGCGCTGGCCGGCCACCTCGAGCACCTCAGGCGGCTCAAGTCGGACGGGCGATTGCGGGCGGCAGGGGAGCTGGGGGACGGGGACGGCTTCCTCGAGATCTTCGAGGCGGCGGACCGGCGCGAGGCGGAGGCGGTCGCCCGGTCGAGCCCTCTGGTGGAGGACGGGCTCGCGACGTGGATGCTCCGCGAATGGGAGGAGCTTTCGCTTTGACCCCGGCCCCGGGGCCGAGAACCGCGGAGGGCAACGGTCCCGCCCGGGCTCCGAATCGAGCGGCAGATACTCCGCAAGTATTTCCCCGCGTATTTGACAAGCGCCCCTGGCCGCTGGTACACAATGCCCTTCAAACCGTGGAGGAGTGTCGATGAGAACCAGGATCCTGGTTGCGGCAGCCTTGGTGTTCGCGCTGCTCCCTCTGTGCCTCGCCGGCGCAGAGGCGCGCGAACTCACCTTCGAGCAGCGCGTCAAGGCCCAGGAGGCGATCGAGCGGGTCTACTACGCCCACCAGGTGGGGGCGACCCGCTCCTTCGAGTCCGTGGTCACCCGCGAGATCCTGGCGTCCAAGGTCCGGACCTATCTCGAGCAGTCCGCCGCGCTCGAGAAAGTATGGCGCACGCCCATCACGGCGCAGATGCTCGACCGGGAGCTGGAGCGCATGTCGTCCGGCACCCGCATGCCCCAGCGCCTTCTGGAGCTGTTCGCGGCGCTCGGCAACGACCCCTTCACGGTGCGGGAATGCCTCGCCCGACCGGCCATCGCGGCCCGGCTCGTGAGCAACTTCTTCGAGGGGGACGGCGCGCTCCACGCGGCCGAGCGAAGGGCGGCCGAGACGCTCCGGGGCGGGTTGGTCGGCGGAGCCATCGATCCGAAGGTGCCGCGCCCGGGTCGCTCGGTGGTCGAGATCGTCCGCGCCCGCTCCGCCGAGGCGAAGACGGCGAGCCGAGGGGCGGTCGAGGTGCCGCCGGCGGAATTCGCCCGGACGCGCGCCGCGCTGCCGCGAAGAGTGGGAGAGGTCGGTCCCGTCGAGGAAGCCCAGGGCCTGTTCGTCGTGAGGGTGCTCCTCGCCGAGGGCGCCGGGTCGGCGCGCTTCGCCGTGTTCTCGGTTCCGAAGCGGAGCCGGGAGGACTGGTGGAGCCAGATCGTGGGGAGTCTCGACCCCGCCTCCGTCCGTGCGGTGGCCCGCGAGGGGGCGACGCTCCCCACGATGCGCTCGACGACGGCCGCGGCCTCCTCCGGGAAGGCCGCCGCCCCTGTCGACGTGTGCCCCGATGACGTCTGGAACAACAGGTCGCTCGGACGGAACTTCCCACTGCCGCGCACGGGGGCCACCGCCGTCTGGACGGGCACCGAGATGATCGTGTTCGGCGGGTACTACGCTGGATTTCCCTGGAACGACGGGTTCCGTTACGATCCCGCGATCGACACATGGTCCCCCGTGAACCTGGACGGGGCGCCGGACATCAGGAAGGGGCATACCGCGGTCTGGGCAGGCGACAAGATGGTCGTCTGGGGCGGGGAGAGTCTCGATACCGGCAGCGGCATTCCTTTCCTCCTCAACTCCGGGGGGAGGTACGATCCGATCTCGAACACCTGGGCCGCGACGTCGCTCTCCGGCGCCCCGAGTCCCCGGTCGGGCCACACGGCGGTCTGGTCGTCGAATCACGGCGTCATGCTGGTCTGGGGGGGCCGCTCGTCCTTCATCGGGAGCAGCGAATCGATCGCTCTCGGGGACGGGGCGAAGTACGACCCGGTCGCCGACGCCTGGACGCCGATCCCCTCCACCGGCGCACCCGCGGCCCGCGTGCAGCACACCGCGGTCCTGGTGGGCGACATCATGGTCGTCTGGGGAGGCACCGACGGCGCGAGCGATCTCAACAGCGGGAGCCGGTACGACCTCGACGACGATGCCTGGACCCCGACCTTCGTCGAGGAGGCCCAGAGCACCGAGACCCCTCTGACGCCCGCTCCGTTGGCGCGACGGGACCACACCGCGGTCGTCGTCGGGAGCCGGATGGTCGTGTGGGGCGGGCGTCAGGGTGCGGATCCCGGCACGGCTCTCGGAACGGGCGGAAGCTACGATCCGGTGAGCGACACCTGGGAGGCCACTTCGGAAGCCGGCGCCCCGGACGCGCGTTACCGGCATTCCGCGGTCTCGATCGGCAACAGGATGCTGGTGTGGGGCGGCTTCAGCGACGCCGGGTTCCTGAACTCGGGCGCCTCGTACAGCCCCGCCCTCGGGATCTGGACTCCCATCTCCCAGGAGGGCGCGCCGTCGGTCCGCGGTGACCAGGTCGCGGTCTGGAGCGGTACCCGCATGGTCGTTTGGGGAGGCACCTCGGATCCCACCGGCTCGGACGCCACGAGCACCGGCGGACGGTACGACCCCACGACGAACACGTGGACGCCTACCGACTTCGGGCCCCGGCCGAGGTACCAGCACACGGCGGTTTGGACCGGCAGGGACATGGTCGTGTGGGGAGGCAACGATCTGGTCTCGAACATCGGATCCGGCGCGCGGTACGACCCGGCGCTCGACGTCTGGGTACCGCTACCCTCGGCCGGCCTCTCGGGTCGCAGGATGCTCACGGCGGTTTGGACCGGCGACGAGATGATCGTCTGGGGTGGATGGGGGTTCGACCCGGAGACGAACCTGGAAGGCCCGCTCAGGGACGGGCGGCGGTACAACCCGCTGGTGGATGGCTGGCGCACGATGGCGCTCGACCCGCCGTCCGGGATCCCGGCGCCCCCAAAGCGCTGGGGCCACACCGCGGTTTGGCTGGCCTGGGCGCAGCCCTCGACCGACAGGACCGTGACCACCTCTCGGATGGTGGTGTGGGGCGGACTGGGCTTGAACGAGCAGGGGGCGACGATCGCCCTCGGCGATGGGGCCCGGTACGATCCGGTGGCGAACGCGTGGGAGTCGGTGCCGGCCAACACCTGCAGCGTGTCCATCTCCACGGTGTGCAACAACGACGCGGAGTGCTCGAGCCTCCTCCCGGCGCAGCAGGTCTGCGTGCTGAGGGGCGCCCCCTCCCGTCGTTTCGAGCACACCGCGATTTCAACCCCCGACAAGATGGTCGTCTGGGGAGGCGACGACGGCACGGCGGGCGAAGCCGGTTCCGGCGTCAAGTTCGCCACGGGGAGCGTCTACGATCCGGCCACGGATGCCTGGACGCCGCTTCCCGACACGGGCGCGCCGTCGGCGCGATCCCGGCACACGGCGGTCTGGACCGGAACGCAGATGATCGCGTGGGGCGGGACCGACGGCGCATCCGCGCTCGGAACCGGGGCGATCTTCGATCCGGCCGGCGATCAGGGCGCGGGCTCGTGGACCGCGCTGGCGTCCACCGGAGCGCCCTCGGCCCGGTTCTGGCACACGGCGGTCTGGACCGGAACGCAGATGATCGTCTGGGGCGGCAACGACGGCTCGGCGGATCTCGACTCCGGCGCGCGGTACAACACGACGTCCGGCGCTTGGCTTCCCACGTCGTCGGTCGGGACCCCGATCGCGCGATCGCAGCACACCGCGGTCTGGACGGGCAGCTACATGGTGGTGTGGGGCGGGGTCGGGTTCTCGGGAACCGTCATTCCGATGCTGGGCAGCGGCGGCAGCTACCTGATCGAGCAGGACGTCGACCACGACGGCGACGGTTACCGTTCGTGCGAGACCAATCCGGCCCTGAACGACTGCAACGACGGGAACCCCAACGTTCACCCCGGCGCCGTCGAGATCTGCAACGGGATCGACGACAACTGCGACGGGCAGATCGACGAAGGTGTGACCGTCCCCACCTGGTTCAACGACGCCGACGGTGACGGGTACGGGAGCAACACGGACGCCGTGGCGGCGTGCTTGTCGCCGCTGCCCTACAAGGAGTGCAGCGTCTCGTTCCTGACCCAGTGCTTCAACGACTTCGATTGTCCCGCGGGGACTTGCAAGCCCAAGCAGGCCGAGACCTGCAGCGTCGATGCTGACTGCGCCACAAACCCCGGCGAGACGTGCGTCGCCGGAAGATGCGTCGGCATCGCTTGCAGGGACGACAGCGTCTGCCAGAACTTCGAGACGTGCGTCGGCTCGGAGACGTGCAGCCGCGATAGGCAGTACCTCTCCACCAGCGGCGACTGCGACGACACGAACCCCGCGATTCACCCCGGCTTCACCGAGATCTGCAACGGGATCGACGACGACTGCAACGGTGCGGTGGACGACGGGCTCCCGACGGGCACCTGGTACCCGGACGTCGACGGCGACCACTACGGCGACTCCTCGAGGGTGGTCGCCGGGTGCCAGCCCCTCTCGTACAAGGTGTGCGCCGAGAGCCCGAGCGTCCAGTGCAGCACGAGCGAGGATTGTCCCGGGACGCAGGCATGCGATCGCCAGGTCGATTACATCTCGGTCGGCGGCGATTGCAACGACCTGAACGCTGCGATCCACCCCGGCGCGCCGGAGCAATGCAACCACATCAATGACAACTGCAACCAGGGGACGTGCAGCGTCACGAGCACCCAGGTGTGCTTCAAGGACGGCGACTGCCCGGTGGGGAGGTGCAGCATCGCAACGAGCACCTCCTGCCACTCCGACGCGGACTGCCAGACAGGCGATACTTGCGTCGGTGGCGAGAGCTGCCCCGGGGTGGTCGACGAGGGGCTCCCCATCGAGACGGTGTACGTGGACGGCGACGGCGACACCTTCGGCGACCCGAATCTCACGAAACAGAGCTGCTTGCCGGAGTCCGGACACGGCACGTGCAGCGCGACGCGCGATCAGCAGTGCCAGCATGACGCGGACTGCCCGCAGTCCGAGACGTGCGTCTTCCTCGTCGAAAACGCCTGCGACTGCAACGACCACGACGCGAGCATCTACCCCGGCGCCCCCGAGCTATGCAACGGGGTCGACGACAACTGCAACGGCGAGATCGACGATGGCCTCCCGCTCGGGACCTGGTACCGGGACGCCGACGCCGACGGCCACGGGGTCTCCGCCGTTTCGGTCTCGGGAGTCTGCCAACCCATCAAGGTGTGCAGCAACGACATGAACCAGCCGTGCCGCGTCGACGCCGACTGCCCCGGATACACCTGCCAGCCATTCACGGTGTGCAGCCTGGACCCCAGCAAGCTCTGCAGCCAGAACAGCGACTGCCACGCATTGCAGGGCACTTGCATCCGGCACGGCGCCTATGCCTCCGTCGGCGACGACTGCAACGATTTCGACGCCGCGATCAATCCCGGCGTCACCGACGATACGTGCGACAACGTCGACAACGACTGCAGCGGCGTGGCCGATGATGGCTTCAAGAGCTGCGGGGTCGGGGTTTGCGCGAACACGGCCAAGGCGTGCACGGTACCGGGGTTCGAAGGGGCGTGCAGCGTCACGGCGTCCAGACACTGCAACGTCGAGGCCGATTGCCAGCCATTGAAAGTGTGCAGCGGCACGACGACGCTCGGCTGCACCGTCGATACTCAGTGTCCGGCGGGGCATTGCAGCATTCTGGGCAATTCCTGTCGCACCCATGCGGACTGCTATCCCAACGAGACGTGCGTCGGGGCGGAAACCTGCACCGGCGCGGAGACCTGCGTCCTCACGAGCTGCGAGCCCACGCTGACCGCCAAGGTGTGCAGCGGGGAGCCCACCAAGAAGTGCCAGACGAACTCGGATTGCACCGCGCCGCAGACGTGCGATGCGGCGTACCAAGCGGACACGGAGACCAAGTGCGACACCCTGGACAACAACTGCGACGGCCAAGTGGATGAATCGCTCACGAGCTGCGCGTTCCCGGATTCCGACGGGGACGGCATCGGGGCGGTCATCGACACGTGCGATCCCCAGGCGACGCTACAGGGATCGTGCGGCTGCGGGGTCACCCCCAGCGAGGGCCAAAGCCCGGTCGCCGGCGACAACTGCCCGTGCGTCGCCAACCCGGACCAGGCCGACCGTGATGGGGACGGCGTCGGCGACGCCTGTGACAACTGTCCCGACGTCAAGAATCCGAGCCAGGCGGACTACGACGGCGACGGCATCGGCGACGCGTGCGAAGTCCCCCTGATGAACGCCGACGCCGATCTCTCCGGCCGGGTGGACGGCCTGGATCTCTCGAGGCTGGGACGTGCCTGGGCGACGTCGCTCTTGACCAGAACGTGCGTGCCTCCGACGTTCCAGGAAGTGAACCCGAATTTCGACAAGGCCGTGGATTTCAACCAGGACGGGAAGGTCGACGGGGACGATCTCGCGTTCCTGGCGCAGTTCTTCGGCCGGTCGGTGGCGAAATGATCGCGCACGACGAGCCGCGAAGGACGAGGGGCATGAGCGAGCAGAGGAGACATACGATGTTCCGAGGTCACGGTCGCACGGTGGAGCGAACCCTGCTGTTGGCGCTGATCGTCGCCTGTCTGCCCCTGGTCCTGGACTGCGGCGGCAGCAGCGGGGGCGGCGTTCTCCAGCCGACGAAGGTCCCGATCTTCCACGGGAGCGGGACCTCGTCGGCGCCGGACCTGGTCACGTTGTCCTCCGGCGGAACCTCCCCGGGCAGCCTGATCCAGGTCGACGTGAAGCTGGGGGGCCCGACGACCTCGACGGACCTGTCGGCCTTCTCGTTCGACGTCGTGCTTTCCAACCCCTCGATCGTTCGGAGCGTCAACGCGACCAAGGGGGATGCCCTGACCGGCGACCAGTCGGTCCTGGCGTCGATCAGCGGCGACAAGGTCGTGGTCGGGGCGTCCAAGCTGGGCGGGACGGGGAACGGCGTAGGGGCTCAGGGCGCGACGATCCTCAGCCTCGTGTTCAAGATGGATCCTACCGCGCCCGGGACGACGAACCTGACGTTCAGCGGAGCGACGGTACAGGACCACACGGGCACGGTCATCACGACCATCAACTTCGACTCGGCGGCCGCGCAGCT
>JAIQFR010000043.1 GCA_020073205.1 Terriglobia bacterium | reverse complement strand
TCTCGCTTCGGGACGCGAACGAGATGATGCGGGCGGACCCGGCGGGATTCAGGGAGCGGGTCCACGAGTCCCTCCGCCGTCAGGTCGCGTCGATCGGCGCGATGGCCGCCAGCGGCATGCGCTTTTGGGACTACGGGAACGCGTTCCTCCTGATGGCCAGGACCGCGGGGGCGCGGGTCACCCGGGAGGACGGCGGCTTCGTCTACCCGTCGTACGTCGAGGACATCATGGGGCCGATGTGCTTCGACCACGGGTTCGGCCCCTTCCGCTGGGTCTGCACCAGCGGGCGTACCGGGGACCTCAGGGTCACCGACCGGATCGCAGGGGACGTGCTCGAGGCGATGGCGGCCCGCTCGCCGGAGGAGATCCGGCGCCAGATGCTGGACAACCTCCGCTGGATCCGCCAGGCCGAGGCGAACGAGCTGGTGGTCGGCTCCGCGGCGCGCATCCTCTACGCGGACGCCGAGGGACGCACCCGCATCGCGCTGGCGTTCAACGACGCCGTGCGGGACGGCGCGATCTCGGCGCCGGTGGTCCTGGGCCGCGATCACCACGACGTGTCGGGGACCGACTCCCCCTATCGCGAGACCGCCGATCTCCGGGACGGCAGCGGCTCCTGCGCCGACATGGCGGTCCACAACGTCATCGGCGACGCGTTTCGCGGGGCGACCTGGGTGAGCCTCCACAACGGGGGAGGGGTCGGCTGGGGACAGGTGATCAACGGCGGGTTCGGGATGGTCGCGGACGGGACGGCCGCCGCCGCCCGCCGAATCCGCTCGATGATCCACTGGGACGTGAACAACGGCATCGCGCGCCGTGCCTGGGCGCGCAAACCGGGCGCGGAGAGCGCGGCGCGGCGAGCGATGGAATCCGAGCCGCGCATGGCCGTCACGCTGCCCAATCCCGCCGACGAATCGCTCGTGCGCGAGGCCGTCAAGAGCGCATCGCGGAGCGGACGAAAGGAGATGTGACGTGAGATACGGGGTCGTGATCATCCTCGCCGCAGCCGGACTCGCCGCGGGCCCCGCCATTTCGGCGCCCCGCAGGGACGTGGTGCACATGCGGAAGGCCGAGACGCCCGCGGGGGCCGAGGGGGCCGAGGGGGCCGACAAGCACGCAGCGGCCACGATCGAGGGGCGGAGCGGAAGCAAGATGAGCGGGCAGGCGACGTTCGTCCAGAAAGCGGGCTATGTGATGCTTGAGATCCGGCTGGAGAACGCGCCGCCAGGGACCCACGCGGTCCACCTTCACGAGAAGGGGGACTGCAGCGCCCCCGACGCGATGTCGGCCGGATCGCATTGGAATCCCACGGGCCAGGCGCACGGCAAGTGGGGCTTCTCCCCCTTCCATCGAGGCGACATCGGGAACATCGAGGTCGGACCGGACGGCAAGGGGGGCACGACGCTCTCCACCAACCTCTGGTCGATCGGCGGCCGGCCCGAGAGCGACGTGCTCGGGCGCGCCGTGGTCGTGCACGCCTCCGCCGACGACTTCATGACCCAGCCGACGGGCGGAGCCGGGGGACGGATCGGGTGCGGGGTGGTGCGCCTGGCGCCGTGAGGACGGACGCCGCGAGATCGCCGCGGGGCTTCCCCCGCGCCTTCTGGGTCGCGAACACCACGGAGCTGTTCGAGCGGGCGGCCTACTATTCGATGGCCAGCTTCGTGGTCATCTACCTGGGGCGGCTCGGGCTCGGGAGGTACTGGCCGAGCCTCCTGAGCAGCACGGTCCTGTGGGCCCTCCTCTACTTCCTCCCGATCCTCTCCGGGACGATCGCCGACCAGATCGGCTTCAGGCGATCGCTCCTCGTGGCGTTCGTCCTCCTGACCGCCGGCTACTTCGCCATGGGCTACCCGGTTTGGTTCGGAGGACAGCGGCTCGCGCCGATCCCGGGGAAGGACCTCACCGCGGGGTGGGGGGTCGGCCTCCCGGTCGTCCTCGGCATTCTACTGATCGGCGCCGGCGGATCGGTGATCAAGCCGTGCATCAGCGGAACCGTTCAGAAGACCCACTCGGGGCGCGCGACCCTCGCGTTTGCGATCTTCTACATGGTGATCAACATCGGCTCCATCGTCGGGCGGGTGGTCGCCTATTGGGTCCGCACCTCCCGGTCCGATTTGAGCGCCATCTACCTGGTGGCGATGGGCTGCTCCGTCGCCGCGTTCTTCATCGTGCTCCTGACGTTTCGCGAGCCCGACCGCCCGGAGGGCGCCCGCGCCGCCCCCGCGCGAACGGTCGGAAGGATCCTCCTCGACATGGTGCTCGTGCTGCGGAACCCGCGCTTCGCGATCTTCCTGACGATCCTCTCCGGGTTCTGGTTCCTCTACAACCAGGTCTACAACGTGCTTCCGCTCTACGCGGGGAAGATCGTCGAGGCGAACCCGGCGATGGACCTCTACACCACCGCCAATCCGGTCACGATCGTCTGCTTCCAGCTCCTGGTCACGAAGCTCTTCGGGAAGCTGAAGGCGGTGCGCTCGATCGTGGTCGGAACGGTGATCATCGGCCTCGCGATGGTGATCAACCTCGTCCCGCTCTTCGCGGGCGGCGGGCTCCGCGCCCCGTCGGTGTTCGGCCTGCCCGCGGGCTCGGTGTTCGTGATCCTCACCGTGGCCCTCATCGCCGTCGGGGAGCTGTTCACCGCCGCGCGCACCTTCGAATGGATCGGCGCGATGGCGCCCAAGGGCCAGGAAGGGCTGTTCCTCGGCTACGCCAACTTGCCGACGGCGATCGGCGCCCTCATCAGCGGCTGGATCGGCGCGTACATCTTCAACGAGATCATGTGCGACGGGGCATCGACGAGGCCGGACGGCCTGCTCGACGTGCGGCCGGGAGCCGTGGCGACCGGATGGCTGCTCCTGATGGGGATCGGCTTCGCCTCCGCGGCGGGCATGTGGCTCTACAACCTCTGGCTCGAGCGGCGGCCGGACGCGTCCGCCGCTTGAAGCCGCTCCGCCTCCTTTCGCCGGGACCTCGGCGGAGCCGCGTTGCCGACGATCAGTACCCCATCGCGCAGCCGTCCTTTCGAGACTCGCTGGCGCCTGCGTAGACCCCGGTGACCGGGTCGATCGCGACCGCCTGGTACCCGCCGAACGCCGCGGGGTTGGTGTCGGCGACCCTGTGCCCCATCTGGACCAGGTCGCGGCGCACCTCGGCCGGCACGCCGCTCTCCAGGTAGAGGATCCCCCCCGTCGTCATGAGGGTCCCGGTCGGCTCGCTGGACCCGGTGTGGTAGAAGCGCGCCGCGTCGCCGGCCTCCTGGAGATTCATCCCGAAGTCCAGCAGGTTCACGACGACCTGAGCGTGCCCCTGCGGCTGCATGTCGCCCCCCATCACCCCGAAGGCGATCCAGGGCTTCCCGTCCCGCGTGAGGAAGGCAGGGACGATGGTGTGGAACGGGCGTTTGCCGGGCTCGAGGAGGTTCGGCGAGCCGGGCTTGAGGCTGAACAGCCCTCCGCGGTCCTGAATCCCGAAGCCCCACCCCTCGACGACGTACCCGGAGCCGAACCCGGTGTAGTTGCTCTGGATGAGCGACACCATGTTCCCCTCGGAGTCGGCCACCGCGAGGTAGGTCGTGTCGCCGCCGGCGAGCGGAGGATGCCCGAAGTCGAGCCGCGCCGCGGCCCGGACCGGATCGATCCGCTTCGCCTGTGACCTGGCATAGTCCTTCGACACCAGCCCGTCGACGGGCACCTTGGCGAACGCGGGATCGGCGATGTACCTCGCGCGGTCTTCGAAGGCGAGCTTCTTCGCCTCCACCATCGTGTGCCAGAACGTCGCGGAGCCCCGGCCCATCCCTTTCAGGTCGAAGCCCTCCAGGATGTTCAGCAACTCCAGGGCCGAGATCCCCTGGCCGTTCGGAGGCAGTTCGGACAGCACGACGCCGCGGTACGAGGTGGAAACCGGCTCGACCCACTCGGATCGATGCGACGCGAAGTCGTCGGGGGCGAAAAACCCCCCGACGCGGCGCGACAGGGCGACGATCGCCTCGGCGATCGGCCCGCGGTAGTACGCGTCGCGGCCCCGGTCCGCGATCGCCTCGTAGGCCCGAGCCAGGTCCGGATTCCGGAACACCTCTCCCTCGTGCGGCGCCTTTCCTCCCGGGAGGAACGTCGCAGCGAAGTCCGGCTTGTCCCGGAACGCCCTCCCGCCGCGCTCCCACGCCGCGGCGATTCCCTGGGGCACCGGCTCCCCCTCCCGCGCCGACCGGATGGCCGGAGCGAGGATTTCCTTCATGGGCATGCGTCCGAACCTCGCGTGCAGCTCGAACCATCCGTCGACGCACCCGGGCACCGTCCACGCGTAGGGAGAGTAGAGCGGGATCGTCCCGTCCGGCTCGGGAGGCACCTTGTCCGCGGTCAACGCGAGCGGGGACCGTCCGGAGGCGTTCAGGCCGTAAAACTTTTTCGTCTTCGCGTCCCAGACGATCGCGAAAAGGTCGCCGCCGATCCCCGACGAGACCGGCTCCAGGAATCCGAGTGCGGCGTTGACCGCGATCGCGGCGTCGACGGCCGTCCCCCCCTTCTTCAGGACGTCGAGGCCGATCTCGACCGCGAGCGGGTGGGCGGCCGCCACCATGCCGTGACGCGCGTACACGATGGAGCGCGTCGCGAACATCCGTCCGTCCGGGCGGTCGGCCGCCGCGGGACCCGTCGGGACGAGGGGAAGGAGCAGAAGGAAGGCGACGACTCTGCGCATGGGGAAGGCCCTCGGATAACGGTCGAGACCTCCCATCCTACGCCGGTTCGGCTCTTGTATCCGCAACCGGAAAGCGCGAGGATAGGTGCGAGCTCCGCCTCCCTTCCGGGGGGCGCCGTTCCCGAGAGGGAGACGGAGCCCAGGGAAGGAGGCATCCATGCCGGACGAGAAGACCACGGCTGCCCGGCCGGGCGAGTCGTCGGAGGACCGATTCGAGCACGACATGGAAGAGCTCGAAGCGTCCAGCTGGCGTCACAACCCGACGCTGATCGTCACCGTCCTCGTGCTCGTCGTCATCGTCGGCGCGGGCATCACGTATCTCTTCATGACGGAGAAGAAGCAGGTCAAGCCCACCGGTCCGGTCGTGATGCAGATCGAGTTGCTGGAGCCCCACCCGGGGCGGCTGGGGAACACGCCGACGAAGTTCCGATGGGAGACGATCTCGGGGACGAAGTACTACTCCTTCGTCCTGTCCGGAAAGGGCGCCGGTTCGGCCCTGCTCCAGCGCGCGCCGGTGAATCCCAGCGTCGCGCTGAACCCGGACGAGGTGAACCGGCTCGTCAAGGGAGGGAGCTACGTCTGGAAGGTGGAGGCGTTCTCGGACACCGGGAAGGTGCTCGCGCGCGGCGACGCCGCATTCGATCTCTGACCCGGACAGCCACGGAGGTCCGGCCTGAATCGCCGGACCCGGCGGCGATCGTGCGAACGGGGACCGCCCCGAACCTCAGGATCGCAGCCGGGCCCAGCCTGCGCCTGCGCGGCCGCCGAGCGCCGCGAGACCCGCGGGGATGACGAGCACCGCCGGCCATCCCTCGGTCTTCATCAGACCGTACGCGCCGCCCATGACGATCGCCCCCCACGCCGCCAGCAGGGAGAGCGGCAGCCAGGCCCCGGGTCTCAGTCGGCCGAGCAGGACGCCGGAGGCCGCACCGAGCAGCGCCGCCGCGAGGACCCGTTGCGTGACCGTGATGCCGACGGGCGAGTCGGTGAAGAAGAGCCCGAGCTGGACGAGCCCGAGGATCGTGCCAAAAGCTACCGCCGCGACGAGCGGAGCCCGGTGGCCCGGATGGTCCTCCATGAGCGCACCTCCTGCCGAAGTATACGCGCCGACGAGTGCCGTCAGCAGAGGGAGCCGAGATTGACGTCGCGACAGCACCAAGCCGAGAGCGCCGCGAGGACGAGCAGACGGTTGCACTGCGAGCTGGTGTACCCGAACGTCATGACGCAGAGATCGTGAGCGAGGCATGCGCTGGTATAGCACCCTGTGCATCCCCAGCAGGACGGCCCGCAGCAGCCCATGCAGCCCGCCTTGCTGTCGATTCCCGGGCCCGCGCGCGGCACCATCGCGTACCCGGTGAGATTCGCCGCCAGGGCCGCCATCGCGCGGGACTCCGGGTCGTATCCCCTCTTCGTGAGAGCGGGCCAGAGATGCTCCGCCGCGAGAGCGGCCTCCTCCCCGGCGAACGTGCCCATGGCGCGCACCGACTCGTCGTCGGTCGTGTCGTTCGAGAGGAGGACGCCTCCCGCGCGGTACTCGAAGATCCCCGCCGACTCGTCCACGATCACCTCGGTGAGTACCTCGCCTGACGCGGAGAGGATCCGCGACTCCGCGCCGACGGTTGTGACCCGGCTTTCGAACGCGATCTTCACGCCGCCCCGCTTGAGCGTGCCGAAGAAGCCGAGGCAGTCGTTCTCCATCCGCACCTCCAACGCCCCCTCCGGCCGCGAATCGCGCGGCGGCTCCGCCCGGGCCGAGCCGGCTGCGAGCAGGAAGGCGAGGAGCACGAGTCCTTGGGCCGACGATCGTGCTGACCGGCGCTCTCTCATCATCGCGGTCTCCTTCGGCGGAGCGTCTGCGCGAGGGCTCGGGCCGCGACGGCGCCGCGTCTCGCCGTGCTCCGCTGTCTCTCGGAGGCGTTCGGGAGGGGACCGGCTCGACTCCCGGCCGTCCACGCGATTCCCGAGCGGCTCCGGGCCCGGACCTCGCGCCAAAGATCGGCCGCGGGTGGAATCTGGCGCCGGGGTGAGGCGAAGGGCAAGCCCGCGCGCGACGAGGGTTTCCGGGGTGGGAGGCCCGCTGGCCGGGAGAACCGAGCCCGTTTCGTCCGGCAGAGGGCTTCGCGCGTAGTACCGTTCGACATCCGATGGGAATGGAGGAAGGACCGATGAACCGGAATCTGACCTGCTTGACGTTGACGGCGGCATGGGGGCTCGCGGCGCTCGTCGTTCCGCCTGCGATCGCGGGGGATGAGGGCGGAAAGAAGGCCGAGAGACACGCCATTCGAATCAGCGCGACCGAATCGAGCAAGGGCGAAAAGACCCCCTACCTCGGCGTCGGGCTCAGTGACGACTCGGAGAGCGAAGGGACCCCGGACGCCGAGCGCGGGGCGAAGATCGTCGAGGTGATCTCGGATTCGCCCGCCGAGAAGGCGGGGCTCAGGGTCGACGACGTCGTCGTCGGATTCGGCGACGCGGTGATCCGCGGCCCGGTCAGCCTCACGAAGCGGATTCACGCGTCGAAGGCGGGCGACAAGGTCCCGGTCACCGTGCTTCGCGACGGGAAGAAGGAGACCGTGACGGTCGAGATCGGGGAGCGCCGAGAGCATCACGTGGTCGTCGAGCTGCCCGGCGGAGGCGAAGAGGACATCCAGCTGCCCGACCTCGAGAAGCTCGATCTCGATCAACGCGACCTGCGCGATCACATGGGGGAGCTCCGAAAGAACCTGAGGATGCTCCACGCGACACCGCGCGCCGGCGGGGGGTACGGCTTCAAGGTTTTCGGAGGCTTCGGCAAACCGCGGCTCGGCGTCGAGCTGGTGGAGACCACTCCCGACCTCCGCGAGTTCCTCGGAGGCAGCCGCGAGGCCGGCGTGCTGGTGGGCAGGGTTCTGTCCGGCACCCCCGCGGAGAAGGCCGGGATCCGCGTCGGCGACCTGATCGTCGCGGTGGACGGAGATTCGATCGAGGAGACCGGCGATCTGATCGAGGCGCTGTCCGACAAGGAAGGCAAGACGGTGGACCTCGAGATCGTGAGAGAGCGGCGGTCCATGCACGTCAAGGCCACGATCCCGGAGCCGGAGAAGGAGGAGTCCGGCGGGCCACTCGCACGATGCGAGGCGCCGCCCGCCCGTCCGGCACCGCCCGCCGCTCCCGCGCCACCGGCCGCTCCGGCGCCGCCCGCGCCGGCCCCACCGAGGGCGAAGCTCGCTCGGGCTTCGGCGTGACGCGAGAACCACTCCGGGGCGGGCCGTGCGTCTCCTCGGGCGCGCGGCCCGCCCCGATGCTTGCGGGGGAAGCGCCTCTGGGGTAGATAAGTAGCTTGCTCCACGAGGTCTCCGCCGTGCCCTTCGGTGTCGTTCTAGGAGCCATCTACTTCGCCGCAGTGGCAGTCTGGGCGGCGTCCGGCCTTCCGCCGGCGCCGTGGGGGCCCGTGCGGCTGGTGGGCCTGTGCGTCGGCTGCATTGCGGTCGCGCTGGCCGCCGGACTCGTCCTTCGGCAATCCTGGGCGCGTTGGGCGGGGGTCGTATTCGCCCTGCTCCTGGCGGTTGCGGGAACTCTCCTCGTGGCCGGCCGCGAGCAGGCGACGGACTACGCGGTGGTCCTGGGAGCCCTGACCACGCTGCTCCTGCTCTTGGTCGCGCCGACCGGCGACCCGACGCGGGGTCTCGAAGCGGGGAGGCGCCCGTGGCGGCGGACCGGGCGGGTGCTGGGGTGGGTCACCCTCGCCGCGCTGGCGCTGCTGGTCGCCGCGGGGGTGCCGACGTTTCGCCGGCAGCCGATCGCCGCCCCCGCCGAGGAGGAGCGGCACGACGACGCCGTTCAGGCGGCCCCCGTTGCCTCGAGATTGACCTGGCTCGACTTCGGGTCCGGCCTCGACCGCGCGAAGATGACGGGCAAGCCGATGTTCATCGATTTCTACGCGACCTGGTGCGGTCCGTGCAAGATGATGGAGCAGACGACCTTCCGCGACGCCGGGGTCGCGCGGAAGCTCTCGGAGATCGTCGCTGTGAGGGTGGACAGCGAGGACACCGAGCCCCGATCCGGGTATCGCGGCACGGAGGTCGCGGAGCGCTTCAGGGTGACGGCCTATCCGACGCTCGTGGTCGTGAGTCCCGATGGGCACGAAATCGGGCGGCGGACGGGGTACCTTTCGCCGGAGGAATTCGCGGCGTGGCTCGGGCGCTCCGTGAAGAGGGCGCAGGCCTTACGAACGTCACCACCCCGAACGCGGGTATGAGGCGGCAGGCTAGCCGGTCGAAACCTCGGGAGGCCCGGGAGGTGTTCCGCGCGGGCCGGGGGGCGTCGTGTCACGGCCCCCGGGAAGGCCCACGTGGACCTCGACGCGGCGTCCCGACAGGATCAGGTCGGAGTCCGTGTCGAGGAACCGGACCCAAGCCTTCGTGCTTCCGTCGTAGTCGCGGGCGAGCACGAGGAGGCGAGCCGGCCGGCCGAGCGCGACGCACGGTCCCGTGCCCGCGGCGTCCAGTCCGGTCATCACCCTTATGAACGGATTCGTGGTCCGCTCGCGGCCGACCGTGGTGGCCCCCGCGTGCCCCGGGTAGATCGGGGTATCGTCGGGAAGGGCGAGGACGCATTCCACGATCGAGCGGCGGAGTTCCTCGAAGGAGCCGGCCGACGGGCTCGAGCACCCGCCGACGGAACCGGCGAACAGGCAGTCGCCGCTGAACAGTCCGACGCCGTCCACGAGATAGCCCGCATGGTGACCTGTGTGCCCGGGCAGGCCCATCACCTTCACGTGGATCCCGCCCCACTCGAGGGACTCCCCGTCATCCACGGGAATCGCGTTCGGCACGTGCTCCGCCTCGCCTCTCAGGGCATAGATCCCCACCCCCGTTCGGCGCGCCAGCTCGGGATGCCCCGCGACGTGATCGACGTGCCGGTGGGTCGTGAGGATCGCCGCCAGGTCGAGACGGTGAGATTCGATGGCGTCGAAAAGGGGTCCGAGGGGGGCGCCGGTGTCCACCGCGATCGCGGCACCGCGCTCGCCATCGGCGACGAGATAGGCGTTCGAAAGCCACCCCGGATGCGTCGAGTGCGTAAGGATCACGCGCTCTCCCCTCGCGGGCGCTCGGCCCCGACGTCCGCCCGGAACACGAGCGCGGCGTCCTGATTCGAAGTCCCCTACACAGTCGCTCCGAGCGTCACCGCGCCGGCACGGACCGAGCCGCCTCGACGGGTGAGCACCCGCTGCCCTAGTATTTACCGCTCTTGGACAGAATTCGTGGATTGAAGCCGGGGTGACATCGGCCTTGACTTGAAGGGCACCCCCTCGTGGGTTCTCCTTTCCTGTCTAGCAAACGGGAGAGGAGGCCACGAAGAGGATGCCCGAAGACATCGTACGACGGATCTTGCGCCTGCCGGGGTACAAGGTGATCCAGCACCGCTTCGAGGAGGAGACGTCGAACGTGACGCTGTGGGTGCGGAAGGCTGGCTCGGTACCGGCGAGCATCTGCAACGGCTGTGGGGTTGGCAAGCGGCGGATCCACAGCGTGCGCGAACGGCGCGTGCGGGACTTGCCCTGGGGGACGTGGAGAGTCTGGGTGATCATCGAAGTCCACCGCGTGTACTGCCGCCGGTGCGGCGTCCGCTCGGAGCGGATCGACTTCCTCGAGGGGAAGCATCCCTACACGCGGCGGTTCAGCGAAGCGGTGGCCCGGGACTGCGAGGACGCCGCCGTCAACCGGGTGGCGCCGAAGTGGGACCTGTCGCCGCAAACGGTTCGGCGCATCGACAAGCGGGCCCTTGAAGCGTGGAGCCGCAACCGCCCTCGTCGTCCCCTGCGGTTGCTTGGAGTGGACGAGCTCTTCTGGCGCAAGGGCCAGTGCGTGACCGTGACCTCGGACTTGGAGGCCGGCGAGCCGATCTGGGCCGGATTGGAGCGCAAACGGGAGAGCCTGGACCGCTTCTTCGTCGAACGACTGCCGCCGCGGCGCCGACGATCGGTTCGGGCGGTTTGCGTGGACATGTGGGAGCCGTTCCTGCAAAGTCTGCGGCAACACCTGCCCAAGGCGGCCATCGTCTTCGACAAGTTCCACGTCATGAAGCACGTCAACGCCGCGGTGGACGAGACGCGGCGAGCCGAGTTCTTTCGCCAGCAGGGTCACCTGCGGGCGATCATGCGCGGCAAGCGCTGGCTGCTGCTGACGCGCTGGAAGAACCTGACCCGCAAGAAGCGAGGACTGCTCAACGCGGCCTTCGCACTGAACCGGCGGTTGTTCAAGGCCTACTACCTCAAAGAAGAGATCGAGCGCCTGTGGCGCTACACCTATGAGGGTGCCGCCCGTCGATTCTTCGAGGACTGGGTGCGGAGCCTGCGCTGGCAGCGCCTGCCGGCGTTCAAGAAACTCGCGGGAACGCTTCAACGCCATCTCGGTGGGATCCTCGCCTACTGCCACCACAAGGTGCCCTTCGGAGTCGTCGAGGCGATCAACGGGAACATCCGCTCGATCATCCGACGCGGGCGAGGGTACCGAGACCACGAGTATCTGATCCTCAAGGTTCAGAAGGCTACTGCCCAGGCTCGACTGGCGAGAGCAGCGTGAATCCACGACGGTCTACACATTCTGTCCAAGAGCGGATCAAAAACTGCAGGACATCGCAAGCGGCAAAGAGGTCCGACTCGCTCTCGGCGAGCTTATAAGTAGGAGCGTCTTCTACCTCTGCCTGCTTCTCGTCGTGGTGTTTGGCATCTGGGGCATGGTAAGTGGCGTCGGCGGTTGGCGGCTGATGGCCCTCGTGGCCACGATCACTATTGGTGTAATCGCGAAGGTCGCTCAGATGCTTTTTCAGAGAGGGCTCGATTAGAAAAGAGTGCAGTCGTTGACTGCACTCTTGGCTGCGACGCCTCCTCCGTCGCGGTCAGTAGTCCTCGGGCATGAGGACCGTGGTGGCCGAGTGATCGGCCTCCGTGATGATCCAGAACTTCTCGCCGGCCGCCGAGTGGTAGACCGACAGAAGCCGGTAGCCTTCACGAAGCGAGAGCTCGTTCTCCTGCCGATCCTCTTCACAGACATCGCCCCAATCACCGGCGGCGTGCCGCCTGAGGGCCCCGAGGACGTCCCCATGCGTGAGCCGCTCCAAGGCGTTGGACGTGATGACCGTCTGCCCGAGCGGGAACTTGTTATCGAGTGGATGCAACGTCATAGGCTGTCTCCTTGCTGGCTGGTTAAAGCCGTGACGTTCGACCTGCCGTCTCGGCAACGACGGCAAGGCCAGTGAGGAAGGGTCGCCAGTCAAGGTGGAGACGGCACGTTCTACCTTGATCGGGTGAAGAGGCTCGCTGGTAGGCTGGAGGAAGCGGGACGGCGGGTCAGGGCAGGTAGAAGAACTGCCAGGAAGGCATCAGGAGCAGGCCAGGATCCTCCTCGATCCACCGGAGCACCGTCTCGAGCCCATGCTCTTCGACGTGGGCCACGAGGGACGAGAGCGCGTGCTCCGTGATCGTTCCACGGTAGCCGAGGCGGGTGATCCCCATGAGCACGGCCGGTAACGCGGCGCTCACCGCACGCCTCGTACCACGGGGCGGTGCCCTTCCCGGCATTCCTCGATGGGCTGGTCGTGCATGAGGCACCGGCCTTTTTCATCAACCTGGCAGATGCCCTTGTAGTGGCGCTCGCATGCCGGGCACCAGTAACTTGAGTTCTCGTCCCAGCTCACGACGCGTTCGCCGTTCAACCGGACCCACGCGAGCCCCTCGAGGTCTTCGGAACCGCAGACAGGGCAGACCCACGCCGGGTCTTTCATAGGGTCCCCCGCTCGCGGAGGCTCGTGTACCCTCCGTTCCCAACGACCAGGTGGTCGTAGAGCTCGATGCCGACCAGCTCGCCGGCGCGCTTGACCGCGCGGGTGAACTCCACGTCCTCATCGGACGGGTCCAGGCACCCCGAGGGGTGGTTGTGGGCCAGGATGAACCCGAGGGCCAGGTGCAGGACAGCGGGGTACAGGATTTCCCGCGGATGCGTGCGGGTCGTGTTGAGGGATCCGATCGAGAGCGTCTCACGGTGAAGAAGGCCGTTCTGGGCATCGAGGTACAGGCCCACGAGGTGTTCCTTCCTGGCGTGCCGTAGCTCGAGGACCTGGGCGTAGGCGTCGCTCGGCCGGTGTAGCTTCGGCCGCTCGTGTTCCTCCTTCGCCATAAGCCGGCGGTAGAGTTCGAAGGTGGCGGCCAGCCTGCAGGCGCGCGGCTTGGTCACGCCGGCGCTCTTCAGGAGCTCGCCGACCGTGAGATTGGGTAGCGCGGCAACGCCGTGCGTGCGGATGAGCTGCGCGGCGTGTCGGGTGGCGCGCGAGTCCATGATGACCGTCAGGAGTTCGGTGTTGGAAAGCGCACCGATGCCTCGCCTCAGGATCTTGTCGCGGGGCTTCGACCCGACACCGAGTTCGATGGGCTGACGAACGACGTACAACGCGGGGCTGGGCACGGCCTCGGACACACGGACCGGGTCGTCATCGGGCATGGTTCCTCCTCTCGTGGTGAAAAGAACGGGTTGGGGGACCCCGAGGGGCAGACGGGTGGTAGGAAGGGCTCACGGAATGCCCTGTTTGCCTCGCGGAGGTTAGCCTCCACGGCGATTTTGGGGGTTTGTTTTACCCGTTGGACGGGATGGCCTGAACCTTACCAGCCCGCCGGCGGCGGTCAAGGGCCTGGAGCCCGACGTCGGCGGCGGTAGCGTCGGGCGCGAGTTGCAGGAAGGAACGCCACCCCCGCAAGAGCCGGCGCCACTCCGTGGCCTCCGTGGTCGTCATGAAGGCTGCCGACTCCATGAGATCGACGAGACGAAGGCAGACGGGAACCTCCTCGATCCGGAGCAGAGCGAGCGTCGCGTCCATTCGTTCCCTAGCCCGTGCGCTCATGCTGTCTCGAACCTACCACGGAGCATCGTTGCCGAGAGCCCTGTGGTCTTCGGTTGAGTTGCGATCGAGAAACGTACCGGTCAGCGCGGGGGGTGGAACCGGCCGCGCATCGAAGGAGCGAAGCGACCACTTTGTTGGGGAAGACCTCTACCAGCGAGTTGCTACAACAGAAGTCCAGCGATTCGTCAAGATGTCAAAACCCCCCGATGATTCGGGGGGCTTGACGGCTCGCGTACGTTCGCTACGCTTCAGCCATTACGGGATGGAGTTTCCCGTTTCGGAGAGCGCTTCCCTTGATGTAGGTTGGGGCGCTTTTTCCGTTTGGGGACGTTCGGCGGCTTGCTCGAAGACCGTTCTTGAACGATTCGAGCGCGACCTCTTTCGTGAAGTCGTAAATCTCAGCCGCCTGCGGGTTGTCCCCGAAGCGTTGCTGAACCCGTTCCACGAGTTCCGCTGTAAATCCTGCCATGCTGCTCACCCCCTCTCGTTGGGCTGCTTGATTAACCCGAGACACTCGACCTTGAAGGGATGTGCCCCGGATAGCCGGAGTGGGTGGCACAGGTCGAGCCGAGGTCAAGGTGGATGCCCGCAGGGATCACCTTGACCGCTAGGTGAGATTCGAGCGCCCGTGAGGTGCGCGAGAACAAGCGGAGCGCAGCGTGCTGCTACCCTGACGGCAACGGGGCAATCTGAACGAACCCGTGGCCGCAGGCCACACCGCTGACTCGCTGGTAGAGGTGGGGAATGAGAAGAGAGCGGCGCCACGCGCCGCCACCACGAGCCGTTGAACGCCGTTTCTGGACGTCCAATCGTATTGCCCACTTGGTCCAGAGCGATCCTGGGGCATCCTAGAACGTCGTTTCTGCGCGAAACCCCCGCCGACGTCGGGACTAGGTCCCCGACTCCTCGCTCTTCGGCGCCTTGGGGCGTTGCGTCACGTGCCGGCGCTTCGGTCCCGAGGATTGGACGATGTAGGGCGAGGACTCCTCAAGAAGTTTCCGATGGCGCTCCTGAATTCGATTCCTGGCCTCTTGAGCAGGCAAGTAGCAGGGTCTTGAAAAGACCCGGGCGAGAAATCGTTGGCGGTCCGCCTCGGGTAGTGCGTTCTCAGGAACAAGCGGCATCTCACAACCCTGGGGCTCGTCTTTTCCAGTCACAACCGAACACGTCCCTGCGGGTTGACGGTAAAGGATCTGCATCTTCTTGAAGATCTGGTTCTCGGCTTCGTCGAACTGAACACCGACGAGCTGCTCGCGCTCCTCGAAGAAAGTCACGTATTGCTCATGCCATGTATCCTGCGCGGCGCGCGCATCGCCTGACGTAGGTCCGGTGGGCTCCGTGTCACTCTCCGTGATGGTCGGGTCCAGACCACCAGCGGGATGGGCAACGGAACGCCCTCGGGTTCCCGAAGGGTACGTGTCCGTGTGCGTGTGGGTGTCGGCGCCACCTTGCAGGATGACCTTCGTAGGGACGGGCCAGGGTGTTTTTGTACGAATCTCGAGCCTGCGCTTTTCGGTATCGATCCAGGGCGCGTACGCTTGCCGGGCAAGCGTCAGTTGATCGTCCACGAGCCCAGCTCCGAAAATGAGCTTCTGCCGGACTCGAAGGATCGCCTTGAGGAGCCGAGGGTCCTCGTCGCGCAAGAGCAATTGGTCGAGACCTTGGTGGGCCAGAATGACCCTGAGGCCGTACTGCCGCGCGCGATCGAAGACGGTCATGACGTCGTGAGACACGAAGTCCGAAAATTCGTCGATCATGAGGAAGTGCGGTCGGGACGCGTTCGGTACCCGCCGCATGGTCACGGCCTTAAACTCCTGCACGAGAAGCGCGCCCATGAGCTGCGCCGCTTCCGAGGTGAGTTCTGTTCCATCAAGGCCAAGGTCAAAAATCCCAATCTGGCCTTCGTCCATGACGCGGGCGAGGTCGAACCCGGAGACGTTCTGCCCCACGATCTGTTTGATCGCTGGAAACTCGAGGATGTGCTCGAAGCGCCTGGCGGCCGGCGAGATCTCCTTCCGGCGCTCTGAGGCTCGCAGGAGACCAATGTCATCGCGCCAGAAGGAGACCAGCTCCGGATCGTCCTTCACGCGCTCGAGCAAGAGATCGCGCACAGCAAGATGTTGGTCGCTGTGGCCGATGAAAAATCCAGCCTCAACAAGCGACAGGCCGTTGTGCAGGAGGACTTTTGCCGTCTTGTACAGAACCTCGGTAATCATCGGCGTGTCCGCGGTCCTCTCAACACCGCGTACCCGAGCCACAGCCTCGACGAAGCTGTGGGCGGTGAAGGAAATCCCCCGATCAGGACGCAGCGGATTGAAGATAGGAACGTACCCGGAATCTCTGAGGGAAAAATGCAACACGTTCGGCGCGAAGCTCTCACCACGCGCTACGCACAGGTCCAAGACGTAACGCGCGAGAGGTCCCGCCGGGTCGATGACTGAGAATCCCTGGCCGGTGCGGTCCCGGTGCGCCATAAACGCGGCCGCGAGGAGCTTCAGGCAGTTCGTCTTGCCGGTCTCACTACCACCCAGGATGTGTAGGTGGGTGGCGAGGTCGTCCGGCAGAAAGTAAGCCGCGCGACCCGTGCTCGGGTCGAATCCGAGGAGAATCGCGCCGTCAGGAAGCAGCGCCCGTTCATGGATCTTCGCATAGGCAAGGTCACGATCCCGCTGCGTCGGATAGGGTTTGATTCCTGCCCGCCTTCGTAGTCTCTCGTACGGGCCATCTGCGGCTCGTCGTGTCATGCAGCCGCCAACGACAGTACTGAGCGAAATTTCTCAAGGGTTCGTGCTTCACCGAGTCTTGTCCGGTACTCGTCCGCCCAGTCGTCGAACTGGCAGCCCACCGGCCATTTGAATGCCTTGAACTTCTGCACCGCACCGTCGATCAACTGATGGATGGTCATGTGCGTCGCGTTGTCCACGACAAAACAGATCTGTGCCATCTGTTCTGCCGTGAAACTCGCCTGTTGGTCTCTCAAGTACTTGATCGCCTGAGATTCGAGGCGCTCCAATTCAGGTATCGGCTTCCCCTCTTTGCCTTTAATGCGGCTCACGGCTTCTGCCCAAGAAAACTGTCTGAGGAATAGGATGGCCGTAGTGGTTGTTCCGGATGGCTGCTTGCCTTTGCCACCCTGGTTCTTATCGAGGTATTCGAACGCTTCTTTGAGCCCCGAAAATCCCATACCCTGCGCTCGTCTTTCAGGGCTGATGTCAATCTCTGCAAAGACGAGCTCCTTAAACTCAACGAACCTCGCATTGCGAAATTCGAGATCGCTTCGCTCCTTCGCCTGCCACTGCGCCACCGTCATTCCGTGTTTTTGTGCTTCATCAAAGAGCTTCGCCTGCTGCGACTGGTAAGCTTCCCACTCCGCTTGCGTGATGTTCTCGGCTAGGCCGATCTGCACCTGCAGCTCAAGCACAATCTTCTCGATGAATTTTTGCTCGCTGTCGCTATCTGTGAGTTTCCCAGCCTTGAAGTCAGGATCATCCATCCACACTTGGTAACGAACAAGTGCGGCCTTGTCGGTGGACTTCAGGCGGTCGCGATGCTCATAGGAATAATACGGATGGGCCGCCAGAAGGTACGCCTGGCTCTTGATCTCTGCGCGGATTGGAACAAATGCTGCTCGCCTTGGCGCAAGGCGGGCTTCCTCGGCTGCTTTCTTACGGTCTTCCTCCTTACGCTGTGCCCTCTGGTAGGCTTCCAGTTCGAGACGGGTCTTGTTGGCGTGTTTCGATACGGCGACGATGATCCAAACAACAATCGCGAGAACAACGAGCGCGGCGAATCCGCCAGCCATGGTCGCCCCCTTGACGTAAGTTCTTTATTGTGATATAGTTACGTACACTTCCGACGGCCCCCTTGTGCCCGCAGGGTAGTGGAGAACGCCTGATTATCCCCTGCCCCGCGCCCGAAACAAAGCCCATGTCGGGCATCAGAACCATCGCGGCGCGAGGAGGAGTTCCCCATGACTCATCAGGAGCTGCTTCCCGCAGCCTTGCAGCCCCATGTTCATGCGATCTGCAAGTTCATGGAGTCTCTGCCGATCGATCACGTGAGAGCCGTCGGCCAGTTCTTCACGGAGTACGCTGAGCGCTGCGTGCAGTTCCAGCAACAGAACGACGACTGCACCGTTGCTCAGGCCCTTGAGACCATCGTCCCCGTGGGCGACGTAACCAAGCTCCGGCACTTCCTCTGGGCAGCCAGGATCGAGCCCACGGACGAGAACGTGATGATGGCGGCGCTCGCCTTCGACCAGCACCACAAAGACCTGGTCGCTCCGCTCTCGTGACCCCACTCCTGAGAGCCTCGTTCCTTCCGGTTCAAAAACCCCCGAGACCGTTTCGGTTCCCGGGGGTTTCGCTATACCAGCGCGATTCGCTCCTTTGGCTTCGTCACCGTGCGCCAGATGGGTGCCAGGATGGACGCCGGCGCCGCGAGCTGGTAGTCACTCTCCAACGCGAAGGCGAAGATCCCCTTCCCGCCGAATGGCGGGTTGTTTGGTTTCTGCATCTCCCGAAGGACCTGCATGAGGTTCGCGAGTCGCTTCTCACCCGTGGTCACGAAGAGCACGGCCACGTGCTCGTGGTCCTGGTGCCCGTCCCGGTACGCGGGGCTCTGGACCCACCACCAATACCGGATGTACTTCTCCAGAATCCGCCGGCGCTCCTCGCTTGAAGCGTCGTATTCGAGGAAGCAGTTCCGTACCCGGTCCTCGGCATCCTTGATCGAGAAGTAGGCGTCCGGCGCCGTTCGGTACACCTTGCCGCCTCTTAGCGTCACCTTCCCGCGGATCGCCTTGCTCTGGTCCCACTCGAGAAGCGACAGCCCGCGCGCGGCACCGTCCCGCAGGGCCAGTTCTAGGACGCAATGGAAATTGGAGACCCCGAGGTGGTGTTCGAGGAAGTAGCTCGTCCGCCTCGTGTAGACCTGCCGCCAGGCATCGGGTGCGGCCTGCTCGAGCTCGCTGTTTTCAAGGTCCGCGTCCGTCCGCGCGCGGCCGTGATCCTGCAGCGCACGCCAGCCCGTCGTCTCTAACCCGTAGGCGAGGACCGGACTGCCAGCGTTGAGGTCGTGCCGCATCCGTTCCCGGGGCGCGTAGCGGGCCAGGTAAAGGTTGTGAAAGAGGCCCTGCAACCGCCTGGTGATCTGCTGGTCGGACCCCGGCGTCAGCGCCCGGATGTGGTCGGTGGTGAGGTGCCGGTACCGCCAGACCCGTTCGATGATGTCGAGATCGCGCGGCGTGAGCGTGAAGATCCCGTACCGCGCCGCGTAGCGTTCCGGTTGCGGAATGAACTTCCGCAAGCCGTTCTTCGTTGTGATCGTCTTTTCCATAGGTCGTTGGCTCAAGAGTTCCCCGGCCGCCTCGGGCGGCCGAAGTATTCAGCGCGAGTTCGTGGCGCCCCGTAGCGCTAGCGGAGGGGTCCGCGCGATAGCGCCGCCACCCCGCTGGTTTTTCCCTGACGCGTCGGTGCTTCCGCGCGGAAGGGCAAGGCCAGACCGACGTCAGGAGGTCGTGGCCGCAGTCGAGGCCGTACTCGTGAAGGTAAGCCTACCACAACGGCCGAGAAAAAAACAGCGGGGTGGCGGCGCGAAGCGTCCGCCACGAACTCGCGCAAGTAGTTGCTGCCGTTGCGTCTATGCGAACGGCAGACCCTACATTAGTTCTAGTGTAGGCCCTACTGTGGGGCCTCGGTAGAGGCCCCCACGTCGTCCTGGTCGAGGTTCTTCGCCCGCCAGTCTTCGAAGGAACACAGCCCCTCGGCGAGTTGCAGCTTCGCCGAGTGGTGCGCGTGTCGCGCCACTGCGTCCTTCTGCCAGTAGGACAGGCGGTCGCCCTGGCTCTTGCGAAGTTCTGCGGTGGCGATGCCGACACGTCGCTCCTGGTCCTCGGGTGAGAGCGCGTTCCAGCGCGCCTCGATCTCAGCGTTCTTCCAGTTCTGGTAGCGGGCGTGGATCAGCCGGACCCGCTCCTCTGCTGCGGCGTCGGCCCGCCCTTGCTCGCAGCGCTTGACGTCGGAGAGCGCTCGTTCGGGGTAGTTGTTGCTCAAAAGACCCCCGAAGTTCTGAATGAGGAAGTTGGTCCGTTCCGCCTCCTTGCGGGTCCAGTCAATGCAGAAGCGCGCCCGGGCAACATCACCGTCGCAGCGCCGCAGGAGGTCGGCCGCTTTCCCGAGCTCGCTCTTGGACGCCGGGACACCAGCCACCCCATGAAACGTGGACTCGAAGTAGGCGACAAGATCCGCTTCGGGGGCGCCCGCTTCCTGATGGCCCTCAGGCGGCCCTATACGTTCGCCTGCTGCACGTTTTGGGGCTCCTTGGGGTGTTGGACCATACGAGCGCCTGGCGAGCCTCCTGAGGCCAAACGCCGGGTCCTTCGCGACCCACAACTGCCAGCGGTCCTCGGGGTCGCTGGACTTCTCGAAGCGCCAGTCGCGGAGAAAGCCCTTTCCCTTCAGCTCCTCGAGCCTCGGTTCGTGGTCGCGCTTGATGTACTTCGGGTCGCGGTTCGCGAGGAGCCCCTGCTTCCGGCGGAGCTTCCATAGCCCGATTCGATACTCGGTTCGCTTGTAGAGGTTCTTGTCGAGGAACCGATACAGCCACCGCGTCTCAGGCCGCGAAAGCGACCGGTAAAAGTCCAGATCGATCAGCTTGAGGTTCGCGTGCCGACAGAGGATCAGGAACTCGTCCGCGATGCGAACGTACGACAGCGGCAGCTCTGGCTGTCGCGCCCCCTTCTTTCGTTTCGGGGGGCGGTCTGAAAAGCCGAAGGAATCGATGAAACCGAATTCGATGTATCCGTACCGCTGCCCGGTCTCGGGGTCCTTGAAAATGTTCCGGCCCTTATAGGTGACGTTCCTGAACCGCGATAGCGCATCCTGGATCCGGAGGTAGCGCTTCAAGTTCGGTTGCCAGTCCAGGACACGGCAGATGTCCGCACGGGTGATGCGAAGCACTCGCTCGTTGACGTTGAAGTCAGTCTCATGCAGGAAGGCCATGATGGCAACGTAGATGTCTTGGTCGCCGGCGATGGGTGCCCCCACGGCGAGATTGCGGAGCGCAAGTTCCCACCCTTGAGGAATCCCTGAGCCGTCAGCATCGGCTCCGAGCACGTTCTCGATCACCAGCCGGTCCCTGATTGGGACGTGCGCCAGCGTAACCACCGGCCACTCGGCCAGGTCGATAGGTTCCCTGCCTAGAGGAAGGGGAAACCGTAGGAGCTTCTTCTGGAACTCCTCGCTGGTGGCTTTGGTTTCGGCTTCTTGGTTCATGGGTTTGGGGCACACCCCTGTGTGTTTAGAAATTAGTTAGAAGAAGGTCTTAGAAAGACATTAGCGGTTCCAGAAAGTGGCGTTGATAAAGGGTTTTATGGCCGTTCTGGTGCCCGAAGGGTCAACGTTTGGTGTCTGAAGGGTCAAGGTTCTGGTGCCCGAAGGGTCAACGTTTGGTGTCTGAAGGGTCAAGGTTCTGGTGCCCGAAGGGTCAACGTTTGGGGCCTGCCGGACGGGGTTCATGGAGACTCCGGCGACGGGGCTCTCCGAGCCCTCGGAGCGACCGCCTGCGGACCCCGCGTGCGGGGTTTCGTGGTGACACTTATTCCCTCGGCCGCAAGGCGCTGCACGACCTTCGTGAGGGCCTCGATGACGTCTTCGGAGGAGACCTCTTCGCTGTCGCGGTCGAACGTGACCGTGACGGTCGCGGACGATTCGGGGACGTCGTAGTGCTTCCGGCAGTGCGGGGCTGCGCTCTCCTTGGCCTTCGCTTTCTCGCGCTTGAGTTCGGCGTGCGGGGTGCTGGAGGAGAGAGCCGCCTTGAGGAGCCGCTCCTGTTCGGCCTGGTCCTTCCCGCGGCCGATCTCGACGAGCGCTCGCTTGGGTAACGTGGAAGCTTTCACGAGAAGCTTCGGCTCAATCTTGAGAATGGTGAGGAGCTCGTTGACGTAGACAACCTGCTTACCGAGGCGCTTCGCAGCCTCGCGCTGTGAGATGCCCTGGCTTTCGGTGAAGGCTTGGAGTGCTCGGGCCTCCTCGATCGGAGGAATGCCCTCGCGCTGAATGTTCTCGACGAGCTGGTGCAGTAAGGTCTTCCGCTGGTCGAAGGACTCGGGTTGCACGATGGCCGGAACGGTCCCGATTTTCGCGAGACGAGCCGCCGTGACACGGCGATGCCCGGTGATGATGCGGTAGACCTTGTGCTCCGCGATCCACCGCACGGTGATCGGCTGCAGGACTCCGTTCTCGCGGATAGAGGCGGCAAGGTCAGCAAGGGCCGCCTTGTCCATCGTCTGCCGCGGCTGCTGCGGGTCCGGTTCAATTTCATCCAGTGGGATGAGCCGTGCGCCGGGCAGGATCTTGGCTGGCATCGGCGCGTCTGCGGCAGCGCCGCCAAGCACCTGCTCAAGCGCGCCCGTGTGGGCGGCGCTCGAACGGGCCGCAAGGGCGGCTGTCCGAGTCATCGCGGCTTTGAGGTCCTTCTTGCTCATAGGTGAATCTCGTTAGCGAGCGACCGGAACATTTCCGCTGCCTCGCCTTTCGGCTCGAACACGGAGATAGGGCTGCCGTGGGTGGCTGCCTCTTGGATGACGGTACGCTCCTTGATCTGCGTGGTAAGCAGCTTGGAGTTGAAGTGCTCTCGGAAGATCTCTAGGTACTGGTCCGAAACCCGACGTCGCATCACGCGCGTCATGACGATCCCGAGGAGTTGAAGATCACGGTTCGCGCGCTTCCGAATGTTCTCGGCGACCTGCAGGACGTGCATTGCAGCCCGCAAGGAGAAGCGGTCGGCGGCCACGGGCACGAGGTAGCCGTCCGAGGCGACCAGGGCCATGCGCGTTCCCAAGAACAGGTGCGGTGGGCAGTCGATCAGAACGTAGTCGAACCGCTCACGCTCGATCTCGAGGAGTTCCGCGAGCAGGAAGTGGGCATTGAGGTCGCTTTGGTAGCGAGCGTCGAGGAGGGACAAGTCGATGTCCGCCGGCACGAGCCAAACATTTGGGATCCCGCTCTCGTAGATGGCCTGGGACAGGGGAAGGGACTCAAGCAGGACCTTCGCAATGTTGGCACCGGTCTCGAAGCGGGGTTCCTCGCCCTCGAAGAGGGTCGTGAGGTTGGCCTGGTAGTCCATGTCGATCAGGAGCACACGCTTCCCTCGTTCGGCGAGGACACCGGCGAGGTTGTAGGCGATGGTCGTCTTCGCGACGCCGCCCTTGAGGTTGGTGATCGAGAGGACTTTCATCGCACCATGGTTTTCAGTTTTTCTTTGGTCAGGACCTTCTCTCCGGAGGCCTCAGCACTCCGGGGCGGGACGGGTTGACCTGCCTCCAGGGCCTCTAGTCGCTCCATGAGTTCGAGGTATTGCGTCGCCCCGAGGACTACGGCTTTGGCGCGATCGCCGCGGGTCACGACGAAAGAATCACCGGACAGGTCGCAGCGGTCTAGGTACTCACCGAGCCTGATCCGGAAGTCCTGTGCTGGGATGGCTTTGAGCATAGTTCGAATCGTGGTCTCCTTCGCCGTGTACGCACTGCGTACACTCATCCGGCCTTACTGACCGGTGTGGTCAGCATACCGAGAAATCAAAATTTTGTATAGATGACCACCCGTGCCCCAAGACCTTGGGGTGAAAGGTTCAAAACGAGCCGGCGAGAAGGGCCCTCTCGCGAACCGTCTGATGGGGTGAGCGGTTCGGCAGGGGGGCCAAGATCCCATCCTTGGCGGACTTCCCCTGCTCGGCCATGTTCCCGTGGGCGTGGAACCTAAGTCTTAGAAAGGGCCCTCGCCGACTCCTTCATCCTATCGAGTCGGAGGCACTATTGACAAGCCTCGCCCTCTCGGTAAGCTCAGGGTAACGTTCCTTAAATCAGTAGCTTACCCACAGAAAGGGGGTGTCTCCATGGCGGGCCAGTGGCTCGATTTCGCGACGATCAAGCACGAGGTTTCGATCCGCGATCTTCTCGCGCACTACGGCTTCCTCGAGGGACTCAAGGAGGCCAAGCCCGGCAAGCTCGTGGGCCCCTGTCCGATCCATCACGGCACGGGCAAGGCGAGCTTCCACGTCGATTGCGAGAAGAACATCTGGAACTGCTTCTCGGTCTGCAAGGGCGGCGGCAACGTCCTCGATCTGGTCATGAAGGTCGAGAACTGCTCGATCCGCGAAGCCGGCGAGAAACTCGCCGAGTGGTTCAAGCTCACATTCGACAGGACGAAGCAGCCTAAGAAATCCGCTAAGGTTAGCGAAAAACCGGCGCCTGATTCCATCCCGGCCGCTGCCCACGTCGAGCGCCAGGTCGAAGTCGTCAACCCGCCGCTCGAGCGTCCGCTCCGGAATCTCGACGCAAAGCATCCGTACCTGAAAGAGCGCGGGCTCACGCCAGAGACGGTTGTCCACTTCGGGATCGGCTTCTGCACGCGCGGGCTCATGCAGCGCCGCATCGCCATTCCGATCCACAACGAAAAGGGCGAGCTCGTCGCCTACGCCGGTCGCGCGGTGGACGAGGCGATGGCTGAGGAGAAGGGGAAGTATCGACTGCCGGATGGGTTCAAGAAGGCCCACGTTCTGTTCAACCTGAACCGCGCGAAAGCCCACGATGCCCACGGAGCCCGTGGTCTGATAGTGGTGGAGGGATTCTTCGGCGCGATGCGGGTGCACCAAGCGGGGTTCCCGAGCGTGGTTGCGCTCATGGGATCCACGTTGTCAGACGAACAGGAACGCCTCCTGGTCGCGCACACGGATCGGCTCGCGCTCATGTTCGACGGCGACGCCGCCGGCGTGAAGTGCCTGCGTGAGTTCTACGGTCGCCTGCGCCGCCGCATGTACCTGCGTGAGATCCACCTCGAGGACGGCGAGCAGCCTGATACGCTTTCGGCCGAAAGGATTCGGACGATCCTTGGAGACGAACGATGAGAGCCATCCCGGTCTGTCCGAATCCAGACTGTCGGCGGTTCCTGCGCTGGGTCGGCCGCATAGGCCCTGCGGACTCCGGATGGTGGTGCGATGAGTGCGACAGTGACCCGTTCGAGCGCGACGTGAATGGCGAAGCGCGAGAGGTCCGCGAGGGACGAAGCAATCGCCGGCGTCGGCAAGTGCATCAAGAGCCTCGTTGAGCCCTTAAGGGCAACGGTCGGAGACTACCGGCCTCGCGATTGAGTGGGGTTTCCCGGGTAGAAAAGCCTCGCAGACACCATTCCAGCCATCAGGCTGGGCCTAATCCCTAACCACAAAACCAAATGAGTTCAGAACGAAAGGAGAAATCCATGCCGTCTCTCAACCGCGTCACGTTGCTTGGCCACCTTGGACACGATCCCGAGGTGCGAACGACGTCGAAGGGAACGACCGTCGCAGGTTTCCGGATGGCAACCACGAGCCGAAGGAAGGACCCGGATTCCGGCGAGCGCACGTCGCATGCTGAGTGGCACCGCGTTGTCGCCTTCGGGCAGCAAGCGGAGTTCCTCGGTTCCTACGCGAAGAAGGGCGCGCTCGTCCTGGTCGAAGGACCGCTCCAAACGCGCGAGTGGACCGACCGCGAAGGGGTCAAGCGCTACACGACCGAAGTCGTGGCGCGCCAGGTCCAGCTCCTCGGGAAGAAAGAACAGCCCGCAGCCGAAGCGCCGCGAGCTGAGGAGCCCCCGGCACCGGAGGAACCGGCAGTCCCAGAGGACGACATCCCGTTCTAGCAGCCCCGATAACGGGTTAAGAAAAGGAGGGAAACGAAGAGCACCACTGGTTTTCAGCGGTGCTTTTGCTTTGGGGGCAGCGATGCGTCGTTCCGGCCTTTCAGTTAGTGGCAGGCAGAAAAGCGGAGAGCCCTGGAACGTCTGGTCCCAGGGCTCTCGCGTGTCAGTGCTTCGTGTCTTTGGGCGGGTTCGGATCCGGACCGTAGGAATCCTTGTCGCGGATCTTGCCATCTCGCCCATGGATCACGACCTCGCCACCAGTAGTGTGCGCCGTCTGGCGGGCCTGGTCGATCGCTTCACGTTGGGTCTCGTGGACAGAGCTCGCGCGGTCAGCACCGGGCTTCTTCACGGCCCAACGATCATCCTGGGGTACGACGTGACGATCCTTTTCGCTCACCTTTGAACCTCCATTCTCTGAAATGGGGTGCCCGGACAATGACCGTCCGGGCACCCAGCGATCTTCAGCCCCGAGCTTCCCTTACTTCTGGCAGGTCCCGGCCTGCTCCTTCGCCTTGCACTCGTTGTCCAACTCGCCTGTGGTTGGCTTCGTGTACTGCTCTTCGTACGTGCCCGGAGTCGTCGGCCAGTTCGAGCAGTTCTTGCACCAGTGCCAAGTGTCGGAACCCTTCTTGCGTCGATAAGGCATGGTCTTCTCCTTCTGCGAATTAATCGTTCGGATTGCGCGTTTCCTCCTGAAGCCCTGGAAGCAGGAATCCGGCGGAGCACGAATCGACGTCGGACATTTGGTGTTGACTGTCAACTCAACATCCCACCGAAAAAAAATCAAAACGGTAGCGCACCCTGCCCGAAGGCCCGCTCGCGCGATTCGAAGAGAGAACCATCCTCTGCCACGTAAAGAAGATTTAGCTGCTCGAGGCGTACCCGGAGGGCCGAAATCGTGACCCCGAATAGCTCGGCGAGAGGATATAGGTTCCGCCAGGCCGTACGGTTGATCTTCGATGCGTGCTCGAAAACCAACTCTCGGGGCATTGATAGGGCTGCGGCATAACGGTTCACCGCGCGAGCTTCATCGGGTTCATCGGCTCGCCCTCGAAGTTGCCGCAGGAGCTCCCGACCTTCTTCGTGGCGCAGAAGAATGACGATTTCCATCCCCTTGGCGGTAGTGCGGAGCGCAAAAGGCCCAGCCGTGCCGTGGTCAAAGAGCACCGGATGTTCGAGTGTTGCCTTGTCCACGAACAGGTCCCAATGGCCGATCTCGTGCCCCTTCGTGGAACGCTCGAGCCCAGGCTTCGCCAGAAAGTCACCCTTGTGCCGCTCGTTAAGGACGATCAGGCGCTCCTGCGGCCGGATCGCGCCCCAAACGACTTCGCCAGGAAGTTCTTCGATTTCGTCCCAGAGGAAGGCGAGGTTGAACAAGCGCTCTGCTAAGAGGTCGATCGGAGTCGGCAGCGGCAACGGCCTGCCAGTAAGCCGTTCGTACTCGGTGAGCCTGCTCTCCACTTGCGTTTCAATTTGCTCGTTGCGGTAGAACATCACTTTTTCCCGAGGCGATGCAGGAGGTCTTGCCACTCGTCTTCGCTTAGGTTCTTGTTCGTCGCGGACCGGAAGAAGGCCCGGGCACCGGGGCTCTTCTTGAGGGTCTCGCCGACATCAGGAGGTGCCTTGGCCGCCAGCGCAAGCAGCTCATCGCTGTCTGTACCTAATTCAGCGGCGATCTGGAGAAGGGCAGTGGTCGAAGGTACGAGATGGTCGTTTTCAATCTTGCTCAGGTAACTGAAATCGAAACCCCTGCCGTCTTCTTTCCTAAGTCGTGCGGCAACGCGTTCGGCGAGGTCGCGCTGCGAAAGTTCCCGCGCGACCCGCAGCTCACGGATCCGTTTCCCGAGCGTCGGCAGCTTTGTCATTGCGTGCCAGGATAGGAAATGTTGAGTCGAAAGTCAACACTTCGCCGTTAGAATGAAGCGATCCGACGCGGCATCCCTCTGGCGAGGCTGCGCTGGTGGGATGAGTTGGTTGATCGGGGACAGGAGGGACCCGTGGCTAAGGTGCGTCATCATGGGGATAGCTTCGTGGTCAACATCACGCCGCCATCAAAGGCCGGTGAATTCCCCGGCGTGATGGTTGTTCGTCGGCAACAGCTTCGCGAGCGCAACGCGATCGCGATGGAGAAGAAAGCGCTTCTGATGGATGGTTTGCCGGACCCTCCGTCACAGCGACAACTGGATTCGCTCGCCAAGAAAATCGGGCTCGCGGTCTTGGACGGTAGCCCGCAGACGCAACAGTGGATTGCCAAGGGCGGGTCCAGCGGGCGTCCGTAAAAGAACGGCGTCGGCGGCTGGCGCGATTGGTAGGACGGGTTGATTCCTTGCATGGACACGCTCACTCCATCTCAGCGAAGCGAGCGGATGGCGCGGGTTCGATCACGGGACACGAAGCCCGAACTCGCCGTCAGGCGCGTGGTTCGTGGACTCGGTTTCAGATATCGACTGAGCGTTGCGGAGCTACCGGGTCGGCCCGACCTGGTCTTCCGGCGGCAGAAGAAAGCGATCTTCGTGCACGGATGCTTCTGGCACCGGCACGCGGGCTGCCCAAACTGCAGGCTGCCGAAGTCGCGTCTTGACTTCTGGCGACCGAAGCTCGAAGGGAACCGGCAACGTGATCGACGTAACATGCGCGCGCTCCGAGCTTTAGGCTGGCTCGTGCTGGTGGTTTGGGAATGTGAGTTGTTCGACGAAAAAAAACTGTCGCGTCGGCTAAAATCCTTCTTGAGGGACGACCGATGAGAGCGGTTGAGTTGTTCGTCGGGGCCGGGGGGCTCGCCCTTGGCGTGTCAGCCGCCGGGTTCGGGCACGAGGCGTTGGTCGAGTGGGATGCGGATGCATGCGAAACGATCCGCGAGAACCAACGGCGCGGAGTTCATCCGACGACTAAATGGCCCGTCCACGAAATGGACGTGGCTGACTTCGACTACATGGAAGTTGCTCCAGGGCTCGACCTCCTAGCGGGAGGGCCGCCGTGTCAACCGTTCTCCTTGGGCGGAAAGCACAGGGGACACCGCGACACTCGGAATCTCTGGCCGGAGGCGCTCCGCGCGGTACGCGCGCTCCATCCGAAAGCCCTTCTGTTCGAGAACGTCAAAGGTCTCGCTCGTCCCTCGTTCTCCGACTACTTCGAGTACATCAGATTGCAGTTAGCGTACCCGGAATTCGTCTCGCGGAAAGCAGAAGGTTGGCAGGACCACCTGGGAAGACTTCGCCGTCACGAGATCAAGGGACGGGACCGCCAGCCTGAGTACGCCGTTCGTTGGAACATCCTCAACGCAGCGGACTACGGCGTGCCCCAACGGCGCGAGCGCGTGTTTATCGTTGCGGTCCGTTCCGATCTCGGCATCGCGTGGTCGTTCCCGGATCCTACGCATAGCCAAGACGCTCTCCTTCGTGACCAGTGGGTGACGGGCGAGTACTGGGAACGGCATGGAGTCTCGAAGCGGCGACGTCCAAAGACCCCGGAGCAGCTCCGACCCCGCATCGACAAGATTCGATCGCTCTGTGCCTTCGGGACGCAGCCGTGGCGAACCGTCCGCGACGCGCTTCTCGAGCTGCCAGACCCGGGACGGAAGACGAACTCCGAGGCGGTACTGAACCATAGGTTCAACCCGGGTGCGCGCGCGTACCCCGGGCACACCGGTAGCCCTCTTGACGAGCCCGCGAAGGCGCTAAAGGCCGGCGTCCACGGCGTCCCGGGCGGCGAGAACATGCTCGCGCACGAAGACGGGACGGTCCGGTACTTCACCGTCCGTGAGTGCGCGCGCATCCAGACGTTCCCTGATCGCTACTCCTTCCACGGCTGCTGGTCCGAAGCGATGCGCCAACTCGGGAACGCGGTTCCTGTCGAGCTGGCCCGTTGCGTTGCGACTGAGGTGAGGGCTCGACTTGAGCGGAGCCATGGGAAGGCAACGAGTGCGGATCGAAGAGCCGTATAACCCTCTCGATAAGAAGAACCTCGGTATCAGCGTCGCCGACGCGCTGCTCGCGCGGGCAGTAGAGCCCCTGCCTCCAGGAGAGGCCTTCCTCGGCGCCGGCGTCTACGCGATCTATTACGTTGGGGACTACCCCGCATACCTCCCGGTCGCGGCACGCAACAAGAAGGGGAAGTTCGAAGTCCCGATCTATGTCGGGAAGGCCGTTCCACCTGGCGCACGGAAGGGCGGCTTGCTTACACCCGCACCGACGCAGGCCCTCTGTAACAGGCTCTCGGAGCACGCGGACTCCATCAAGCAGGCGACGAACCTTGACGGCAAGGATTTCTACTGTCGCTACCTCGCGGTGGACGACATCTGGATTCCATTGGGCGAAGCCCTGATGATCGAGCGATTTTCACCCCTTTGGAACAAGGTCATCGACGGGTTCGGAATCCACGACCCCGGAAGAGGTCGGTACGAGCAGCAACGCTCGCTCTGGGATGTTCTTCATCCCGGCCGCGGATTCGCAGAGAAGCTGAAGGCGGGCAAGCTCACGGAGCAACAGATCCTCGAGCGGGTGCGGAAGGCGACTGCTGATATCACGCCGCCCGGTTCCTAGCACGGCGGCCGCAGAGGTTCGGCGTGCCGAAACGAGGGAATAAAGCACAGGCTTTGAAGCGTACCGACAACCATCTCTTCGCACCGTTCGATATTCCGCAGAATCTCCTGAAGGCCCTGGAATCGACTCGACGTTATCGCCTCGCCCGGCACCTCGAGGAGTTGGAGCCCGATGGAAAGGGCGTCTATGCCTTGTACCTCCGCCACGGACGACAGCCGGTGTACGTCGGCAAGACGGACAAGGCTGGCAGCGTTAGGAACCGTCTCACCGAACACGCCGAGAAGCTCCGCGGCCGTCGGAGGATCCGTGTCGACGACGTCGCCTTTCGCTACCTCGTTATCGAGGAGGACTGGCTAGTCCGAGCGTGTGAGGAGTACCTCATCAGCCACTACAAGCCGAGTTGGCAGGGAAGCGGATTCGGAAGCCACGTGCCCGGATCGGGGCGACCTGGCAAGCGCGGCCCCAGTCGATTCGACAGGGAATTCCCGCCGATCAAGCTGAAGCGCGCGAAGGCGCGCAAGAAAGCAACGTCACCGCAGCGACCCAGCTGAAGTGTCGCATTTCATCCCCCAGTCGGTTGCACACCCTCAACCTGCCGGTTTCGAGGCCGAGACGTCTTGAGATAACCGTCTCTTTTCATCTTTAGTTGATTTGGTACACTTACCTCATGAAGAAGAAACAGATTGCTGTTTACCTCCGGGTCTCCACGGTCGGCCAGAACCTAGCCGCCCAGGAGCCGGATCTGAAGAAGTGGCTCCGAACGCACGGCCGCGGGCGGCCCGTGCGCTGGTATCGCGACACGTTCACGGGAAAGACGCTGAGTCGCCCCGGCATGCAGGCGCTCGAAGCCGACCTGCGCGCCGCGAAAGTGGATGCCCTCGTCGTTTGGCGCCTTGATCGTCTTGGGCGGACAGCGCGCGAGATGCTTGCCTTCCTTGACGACCTAGAGCGTGCAGGCGTGGAATTCGTTTCCGTCCGCGACGGCGTGGAGGCCCGTTCGGCAACCGGACGGCTCATGCGCACCATTCTCGCCGGGTTCGCTGAATACGAGCGCGAAGTGATCTCAGAAAGAGTGCGTGCAGGAATTGCCAAGGCGAAGAGCCAGGGAAAGCGCTGGGGCGGCAAGAGCGCGGGGCAGCGATATAGACTGTCGACGGAAAAGCTCGATGCGATGAAGGAACTGCTCGCGGCGGGCAAGAAAAAGGCGGCGATCGCAAGACAGCTCGGGATCAGCCGGACCTCGGTCTATCGAGGGGCTCAATTTCTAGGACTCTCCGGTGAAAACGCGACCCGCAGCACCACGAGAAAACCCAGCCGGATAAGGAGTGGGTCATGAAGATTAGGTGGGTCCAGATAAAAAACTTTCGCTCCTGCGAGGAGCTGAAGATCAACTTCGGGTCCATGCATGCTTTGGTAGGAGCTAATAACGCGGGGAAGTCCGCGATCCTCCGGGCGTTGGACTTCTTCTTCAACCCGGCCATGGGCAAGCTCAGCGATGAGACCTTCTGGAATGGGGACACCAAACGCGGGATTTGGATAGAAATCCTGTTTGACTCCCTGTCCGCGCAAGAGAAGGAAGCTCTGGGGCCGTACCTGCGTCGGGACGGTACGTTCCACGTCGCGCGGTCGGCAGTTCTGAAAGACAGGGACGAAAGCGACGACGACACGAAGTTCACCATCAGTCAGCACTACTGCATCCCCGCACCGAAACTGGAATGGCTCCGCGCCTCCGACGTTACCGGAGACAAGATCAACGTCTGGTGGGCCGCGAAGGAGTCTCTCACCGTCAATGGTATCAGCTTCGCTGCGTTCGTTGGTGGTCCGAAGCCAGGCGTAGGTGTCTGGAAAACGAAGGCCGGCGAGTTCGCCCAACAGCACTTGACCGATGCTGATTTTGAGGATTCGTGGGCGGACAACCCCAAAGGATACGCAGGGGTACTGAAAGGCAATCTGCCGCACTTCATTTTGGTCCCCGCAGTTCGAGACCTTTCCGAAGAGGCAAAAGCGACGAAGTCGAATCCGTTCGGAAAGCTCCTGTACGCAATCGTCGAGAGTGTCACCGAGGGCCAGCGTTCTGAGTTGGATGTAGCGCTAGGAAACCTGAAGTCGCGTCTGAATCGTGAAGGCGGGGGTGGTCGTCTCGAAGGCATTGTCCGGACCGAAACCAGGCTCAACGAGATTCTCCGAGAGTACATGCCTTGCGACCTGGAAATTGAGTTCCAGGCCCCCACGCTGGAGGTGCTCCTAACGACGCCGAAGCTTTACGCAGACGATGGGTTCCGCAATACCGCAGACAACAAAGGCCACGGACTGCAACGTGCCATCATCTTTTCAATCCTGAGGTGCTACGCCGAACGTCTTACCGGCACCGGTGACGAGAAGAAGCGGACCCTAGTTTTCGCTGTCGAAGAACCGGAAACGTACATGCACCCGCAGGCACAGCGGACCATTCGTCGGGTGTTCCTTGAACTCGCCCGCCGTGGTGACCAGGTCCTCTTCTCAACGCACTCGTCACTCCTGCTGGACGTGGCGTACTTCGACGAGTTGGTGCGGGTCGAAGCCCTCCACACCGCCGTGGACAAGAAGACAGAGGTTCGTTCGAAGGTCTGGCAACTGGCGATCAAGGACTTGGTGGAAGACCTGGCCGCCCGCCATCCTGGGGCCACGCCGTCAGCAGATTCCATTCGTGATCTGTATATGAACGCCTACCACCCCACACGGAGTGAAGGGTTCTTTGCACGGAAGGTCGTCCTCGTCGAGGGCCCGACCGAGCAATACGCATTGCCCATCTACGCGGAGGCACGGGGGTATCGTCTCGACGAGCTCAATATCAGCGTGGTGGACTGCGGTGGTAAGGGGCAAATGGACCGCTTGTATCGGATCTTCAACGAGCTCGGCATGGCGTGCTACATGGTGTTTGATTACGACAAGAACTCCGATGAGAAATCAACGATCGAGAAGTCCCGCGAGCTCCTAACATTGGCTGGCGAACCCAGCGAGCCGCCGGCCGCGCTGTTTATAGGCAAGAAAGCGGCTTGCTTCCCAACCAAATGGGAAGAGCACCTGCGTTCCGAGACACCGGACATGGAAGAACTGACGGCCGCAGCCAGGAAGTCTATGGGCTTGCGGGACGACACCGGCAAGCCCCTCGTAGCTCGCTACATCGCACGCCAACTGACTTCACGTAATCCGGCCGTGGTGCCGGAGTCGATCCGCCTAATCCTCGAGAAGGCGGTGACCGTCGAGTGGCGTGGATCCTGCCTCACCCATCGCGCCCCAGAGACCCCGGTGACACCTGAAGTACCACCCGTAGCTTCAGGACCTGCCGCCGCGGTAAACGCCGCGGTAAAGGAGACCTAGCGTCAGGGCGATCCCAATCCCGCGCATCCAATCGTCGCCGGAGGTGTTTAGTGCGAGACGTCGATCAAAACGCTCTTGGACAGAATTCGTGGATTGAAGCCGGGGTGACATCGGCCTTGACTTGAAGGGCACCCCCTCGTGGGTTCTCCTTTCCTGTCTAGCAAACGGGAGAGGAGGCCACGAAGAGGATGCCCGAAGACATCGTACGACGGATCTTGCGCCTGCCGGGGTACAAGGTGATCCAGCACCGCTTCGAGGAGGAGACGTCGAACGTGACGCTGTGGGTGCGGAAGGCTGGC